>NZ_JAVJNP010000227.1:0-30329 GCF_040217205.1 Coleofasciculus sp. A1-SPW-01
AATATCAAAACAATTTCCCCTAGAAGAAAGATACTCTCTAACTGACCAAATTCGACGTTCATCTCGTGCCGTATGTGCTAATCTAGCAGAAGCCTGGAGAAAGAGAAGATATCAAGCATCATTTGTTGCTAAGTTAAATGATTGTGAAGCTGAAAGTGCCGAAACGCTCTCTTTGGCTAAAATTTGCCGTTAAATGCCAGTATATATCAACGGAGCAAGGGAGAGAAATATATCATATATATAATCAAGTGTTAAGGGGGTTAGTCAATATGATTAATCATCCAGAAAACTGGTTAATTGGTTAAGCTATGTTAAGGAATAAACATTTAAAAGACTGGTCAAAAATTGTCTCCTATCATTTTCCTCATTTGTCTTTGCCTGAAGTAGTTGGTTTGGCAACTTGGAGTTTTGGCATGGTGATGACCGGTTCAAGTAGTCTGACCCGAGGATCAGAATTTATCGCCCAAATCAATGGAGAAAAAAGAAATACAGTCAGACAAAGACTGAAAGAATGGTATCAAGATAGTAAAGATAAAAAAGGGGAGAAACGAAGAGAGTTAGATGTTAGCCAATGCTTTGCACCTCTACTCAAGTGGATTCTCAGTTTATGGAAGTCTGAAGACAAATGTCTACCCTTAGCAATAGATGCAACTAATATTGGTCAGAATTTTACTGTTCTTTCCCTTCATGTTCTTTATCAAGGTTGTGGCATTCCCGTAGCGTGGAAAATTGTTAAAGGTACAGAAAAAGGTTCTTGGAAACCTCATTGGCTTCATATTTTTCACTATGTCAAGGATGTAGTCCCCGACTATTGGCAAGTCATCGTATTAGCGGATAGGGGACTATATGCTGACTGGCTATTTGAGGCAAGTTGCTCCTTAAATTGGCATCCTTTTTTAAGAATTAATCACCAAGGAAACTATCAAATTAGATGTACTCCGAAATGGAGACATTTAGATACAGTTGCCCCAAGAGTAGGAACAAGTTGGTCGGGTCATGTTACTTGTTTTAAGAACCATTCACTTGAATGTACTTTATTAGCACGTTGGGATGAAGGATATAAAGAACCTTGGTTAATTGTTACGGACTTAGAACCGACACAAGCTCAGAGCTTTTGGTATGGTTTACGTGCTTGGATTGAATCAAGTTATCGAGATATTAAAAGCGATGGATGGCAGTGGCAGAAAACTCGTTTAAGAGAACCAGACCGAGCTGAAAGAATTTGGTTAGCCATGGCAATAGCAACACTCTGGACAGTAACTGTAGGGAGTGAAGAAAAGTCACATCAATCACAACAGTTCAACGAGCAACAGAATCCTGATTATCGGATAAATTCAAAATCGGAGTTAAGAAAAAAAACGAGGGAAATTTCTTGCTTTTTGCAAGGCTTAATCAACATTATTGCCGATTTAATTTGTGGTAAAACTATTTCCTTGAAGGGTTTATTTCCACGACAATCTTTTTCTCTAAATACGTCTTGAACTCTACAAGTCTTCTCTTCCTTGTCTACTTTCCTTCCTTGTCCTCCAAGTCTTGTCCCCACCCTAAGGTAAAAAACCTACACCTGTCAGCTGGGGGTGAGGGGCTTCTAGCTTTCACCGGAAGTCTCTTGCGCCTGGGAAAATCGGGGCGGGTTTAATCACATCTGGATGCAACCGAAAAGATAGTTGTAAAACCCGCCCCTACACAATTCGCCCCCATAAAGGAATTACTCTGATTCCTCCAGAATCAATGCATTATAAATAGGATACTTACCAAACTCTCCTACTTCAGATAACTCAATCCTAAATCGCTGATTATCCTGACTAAACCTCCTCACGGCTGAACCCTCTTCCGGCGGCTGACACGGGCGAAACGGATAGCAAACATACGTAAATTCTTGCTCCCCTTCCTCCACCAACCTTTTCCCTAATTGCACCAAATCCTGACTCGTTTGAGCTTTAAAAAATACCTTGTCTCCCTGCAACCCCGGTTCTATCGCTTGGGCGACAAATTGATGAGAAACAGCAATCACAGGATTCGGCTGTTTCTGTAAGACTTGAATCGCGGGTAATATACCATCGTGATTTTCCTGTAAAAACTTGACCCCCGCATAACTATTTTTATGAATACTCACCAGCAAAAGGGCAGCAAAGCCAACGATACCGATATACTTTAACCCCCCTGACGAGACATTCAGGATAAACTCTAACTGCTTCGTCGCCAACAAACAAATAATCGGCACGAGAAGCAATAAAAACCTGGCTCCCCATTGTTTACCGCCAGCAATTAAACCCGCCGTTCCCTCTGGCACCATTAAGGAGACGAGGATGATAAAGAGTAATCCACCGCCATAAATTAGGATCATTTCCCAATTCAACCTTACATCATATTGCTTCAGCCACGCCAGAAACAACAATCCCGCTAAAACCAAAAGCCATAAAACTTTGTACATCCTCCCCTGAATTACCGCAAGTCCAACAACAGCCGTTATCCCAAAACTTAATCCCAACAGAACCATCGTTGGTATCGTTAACCGCCTGTGGGAGTTTCTACCCAACCCAAGCAACAGGTAAGCAAGGGCAAAAAAAGTAATCGGAAAAAACTCAAACAGAGCCAAGCTTAATCCCTGAAAATTTTTCCATCCTCCTAACAGTCGTTCAGATAAACCTGTTTCCTCCACCACTTGAATCCCATGGATACCCAAAGGATGGTTATAAATGAGTTTATTCGAGAGAAAGAACAAGCAAACCGTGGCAATTAGACTAATCGCAAAAATTTCTTGGTGTTCCGTCACATAGGATAGCTGACTCAGATTAAACCACTCAATCCTAAACTGTTGCCTCACCCAATTCCACAACGACACAGCATAGACAAAAACGATAATTAAACTCACTAACGCTAAAAATTCAGGTCTAAACCAAACTGAACCGCCAATGAGAATACCGCTAACGATAACCCGCCTAATCGATAGCGGTTGATTTTGTCGAGGAAAGAAGAACAACGCTAACCCTAACCATGCCAATGCTAAGGCGAGAGTATGCTCCCAATACATCGCACTGTAGAGGGTTAACGGTGAGGCAAATATTAAAACAATTAAAGCCACTGATGCAATCGTCTGGGACAATTCTAACCGTTTACATACCCAGTAACAGGTTAACCAGATTACCCAGGTTGACACCAGCGGAATAATATATAATCCGCGATAGCCAAACAAAGCCTGGAAGGGAGCCGTTACCAGGGGGAAGGTATAGGGAAACGTAATAAAATAGCGATCATTGATATAATAAACAAACGGTTCTTCAAAGGGATACAACCCATTCTGCCAAAGTTGACGTACCCAAGGTAAGGAAGGAGACACCAAATCAAACCGAAATTGACCTTGGCTCAACTGTTTCGCCAATAACGCCTTCAATCCCGCATCACCACTAAAGAAAACCCCCTCAGGTATTAGCCATTGTAGGTACAAGGAAAATAAAATACCAACACCAATAATAATGAGAGGTAACTTATAGTCTTTTATTGTCATTTTTGATATACCGTAGGGTGGGCATTGCCCACCAACCTTAAGCCAATACCATTCAATTTAAAATACAATGCACTATTTAGGCAGTGATTATCTATATTATCCTAGATCAGAACCCTACAGATAGGCAGCATGTCAGGTTTACACGCCATACCCCAGTTACCCCGATAAGTTGGGTTTTGTCCCTCAACCCAACCTACTGGCGTTGACATGCATTCTATAGATAACCATCACGCCCTCGTTAATTCCAAATCCTGCGCCACCAGCGACTCGGTTTAGTCCCAGGAATATCCATTTTCCGACGAATATCGCCAATTTGCCATCCCGTCAGCTTGGCTAATGTCTGCGCCTCTTGTTCAAATCGCTGATTCAACGTCCGTTTATACTCATCAGCGGCGGGACAATTCATTTCCCCGGTGTAAGGATGTCGCAGTACATATCGACCTTGAAAATTTTGCCGACTCCCTGTTTCTTGAAACATTAAATCTTCGGGAAATGTATCACGAGTGTAGCGAACGTGTAAACGGCTAATAAACACATTATTCGGTGCATTAGAATCCAACCAAAACACACCCGCTTGCTCTAATTCATCCCGGCTTAATGGGTCAGCTGCACAGGGATCGCACCATCCCATATCCCAGGCATATTCTAAAAATGCCACTTTTTTCTGTTCTTGCTCATACGCCGTCTCAAACATGGCTTTATAGAATTGATCAAACTCATCCTTAACAAATAGAGGAAGTCCCACATTAGACGGGATTTGAACCGTGCGATAATTCGTGACTTCTGCTTGACCGTTGCGGGATAAAATATAAACAATTAAATCTTGCTCAGTAGTAGCATTAATCATCCCTAAACGAATCGGTAACATAAAACGCGGCGATTCATAAGCCATCTGTAAAGGGCGAAGTAATTGAGAACCCCCTGATTCAAATTCTTTCAGATTAACTTTCGCCACAAAAAACTTCATATCTTGGCGAATATAAGGTTGCAGTAGCCGACTAGCACCACGGGGGATGCGATAATCATTACGCCTCAGCCAGGTTTCCAACCCATCCGATTCTTTAGCACTAAGAATTAAAATATCGTATTCGCCAACCGAAAAACGAGATTCTATCGTAACACCTAAAGCACTATCTTCCCGATTTCCTGCACTATTATCTGCTGATGATGTTACTCCTCCTGATAAAGAGCGAAGTTCCCTTGGTGCAGGAGGAATACAGGGATTCGGATCAAAATATTCCACCAATCGCGGCGCACTAAACCCATCCAGTCGTTCGATAATCTTCGGATTTGCTACCTGTACCTGTTCTTGTTCTAGAACCACAGGAACAGGCACAACCAAGGCAAAATCTTTAACATCGCCTTGATAGTCATTCGCCATCGTCAAAATTGTGCGATCGCCATCCCGTGCGATAATCACTTGAGAGGCTTGGTTATAAAGCTTTGTATCTGCTTTGGCTACATAAAATCCACAAAAAGCCAAGGCTTTTGGCGCAAATATCATGATGGCAAAAACTGCCAAAGCTAACGCAATTAATACCTGTAATAGCTTTTTCATCATTTCCTCACATTTTCGTCATTGGTCATTGGTCATTGGTCATTGGTCATTCCTAAGATATTAGCGTAGAATTAAACAACTTAATGAGAATAAATTTAACCACATTAACTTACTTGCTGAATTTTTCTATTTACCAATCAACCGTCACCGGAAAACCTCCAAACAAATCTTGGTGATGACCAAATCCAATCCAACAGTAGTGTTAGGGGAGAAAGGACAAATAACGCCCAGAAAACTGCTGTAGACATAAAGAAATGATTTCGCAGAATAAAGGTTAAAATCGCAATACTGACAGCCCAGAGTAAACGACTCACCCTAGCATTGGGAATTGAGCGAGGATCAGTTAACATAAACAGGGCAAACAACAAAAACGAGCCACTCATCAACCGATGCACCCAGACATCCCACGTCCAGCCCAACCAAAGATTGCGAACAGCTTCGAGTAACGCATAAGCACTGAAAAAAGCCGCCGTTGTATCCCAACGCCCCACCCGTTTTAAAATCATGCCCCCAGTTCCGGCAAATAATAGAATATACCAACCCCCCTCTCCCCACTGTCCTGGAGAAACCCAGGCATCCTTTGTCAGGATTAAAACTGAAATTATGCCAAAATTAGCCGGATTTAAAAAATGTTTGCCTTGGAATCGAAACAGAAATTTACTTAAAATCGCCAGTACCCCCGCCAAGATCATCGTGCTGTACTGATCGACTCGCAGGAGTAAACTTAACCCCAATGCCGTAATCATGGCACTTTTGAGGGATATTAGGGACGTTTTGAGTGTAGAGACGTGCCATGGCACGTCTGTAGGGGCGGGTTTAGGAGTAACGTTTGTGCAAAACCCGCCCTGACGGAGTTTTGACTTAGAGATAGACCAAAGCTTAAGGCTAATATACTGGGTCAGCAAACAAGTCGCGATCGCAACACCAATAAACTGAGGCTGTAATGTCCAATCTCTCGTGCCAATACCCAATACCAGAAAGAGTGAGAGAAACAGAATCTGATAGTCTCTGGGATCATGTTGCTGCATTTGAGTAGAAAAATAGGGAAAGGGAAAGGAATTCAGATGCCAGCCCGGTTCTGAACCTCCAATCCCTAGGAAAGCGATCGTGTACTGATTTGTGCCTGTAATCCTGTTGCCAGTATGTCCTCCCTCGATCTTTACCTCTGACTTGTTACAGTTTTTGTAACTGTACTTAAGCTCAACTCACAGACTCCGCCAAAATCCTGCGAATTTGAGTATCTACAATATTGGGTTGTTCCACCATTGCCAGGTGACCACAATTAGGAATTTCAATCACATTAGCACCGCCATTTTGAAAAAGCTTATGGAAGCTAGCCAGATGGCGTACATATTTGGGAGCCATTACTCTATCATTCGCACCTGCCAAAAAATACACAGGCTGCTGAAGCTGTGAAACCATCTGAGGCAAACGGTGAACCTCAGCCTCGGTTGTCGAATCCAAGAGACTCCTCAGTGCTGCTTCTGGGTGAGCCACAACAAAATCAATCACCCGTTGTCGTCCCCAACGACGTGCCAGGGGACGCGCCACCTGTGCCCGTGTAAACAGTACATCAATCAAGGGCAGATAACATAACCACTGAGGGCGGCGTTTGACTAACTGTTTCCCTACATTCCGAAATCGTTCAAACTCTTCTTTCAAATAAATGCCACCCCCCGCATTCAGACAAATCACCCCCTTGACTCGTTCTGAAGCCACTGATGCGCCCCACAAGGCAATACTGCCACCTAGAGAGTGACCAATCAGCCAAGCGTTATCGATATCCAGCTTTTCGAGTAGAATACCCAAGTCCCTAGCATAAGCCGCAAGGCTGTAGTTACTGGCTGATAAACGAGTGGCATCAACGTCTGCCGATGTTAATGCCGCATTATCCTTCGCACCCGCCCCGCCTGAGGTGGTAGCCCGCGAAGCCGATTCGGTTTTTGGTGGTTTATCTGTTGGGGATTGAGAATCACCAAATCCCCGCAAATCATAAACTAAACATTGATAATCATCATCTAATCGATCAATCAGTGGTTGCCAATAGTTACGACTTAAAAGCCAGCCATGGATAAAGACCAAAACTGGGGAAGAGGATGCCTTGGGAGGCGTTAATTCGTAGGCGTGGGTAGCCCCTAGAATCTCAATCGTTGCCATATATCCATCCTATCCGAGAATTGGGACAGGTGGTGAAGAGGGTGAGGGGGCGATGGGGGAGCTGGGGGAGATGGGGGAGCTGGGGGAGATGGGGGAGCTGGGGGAGATGGGAAGTTATAGCAACCGCCATGGCTGTTAGGACACATCATTACATCATTTATGTAGAGACGCGCCATGGCGCGTCTCTACTCAGGGTCAAAACCGACGCCCTAATAGTCTTTGTCGAACGCTTTCGGCAATTTTCTGACCTAAATATTCGGGAATCAAGTTCTCATTGGGACCGAGCAAGTAGAGAATAAGGCGGGTACGTCCACGCCAGACGAGTAAGTTAGCATTGACGACGAGTAAGTCTTCTTGCCAGACGGCGTACATTACCTTATAAAATAATCCCGGCTGGTTATCAGCTTCAATTAACAGGGCGGGTAGATGAAATACTGGATCGACATAGAACTCAGTTTCGACTTGTTCTAAGCCAGCATCCAGATTAAATTCCACCGCCAGCATTTCTTCGACTTCAAAACGTCCCGCCAACGCCTCCCGAATGGCACGGCAGACATTATCGGCTGTTTTTGGGGTTAGGGCTTTGCTACCACGGGATACGACTAGCTTAATGAACACCAACATGGGGGGATTGATTTGACCATGAAGACTCAGGCTGTGAATCGTCAGTCCATAAGCCGCTAAAACCCCGAAAATATCGCTGAGGAGAAAAGACTGGTTACGGTAGGCAAAATGTAGAGCGCTTTTCGAGCCTTCGGGTTTGATCTCAATAACGACACGCCGAGTTTTGTAGAGTTTATAAGCCAGTCTCAGGTTTTGCAATTGGATCTCACTACTGACAAACTGCTCATAAAATTCTGGAAACGCCCGGTTGAAGCGCTTCAGCAGTTCTAGTGTTGATGATTTCAGACCCGCAGCCATAAGTAGGGGGAGAAGGCGTTCGCTTTGGTTAAAAGCTTTTAGGATAGACCAGCAAGCTCAGCCTCAAGGCAAAAACCTGCCGTATCTGGTTAATCTCTCACAAATTCGGCACAATAGCCTCAGTCTAGCTAAAGAAGGTCTTGCCCTGAGTCACGATTTGCCACTGACAGCCAAACTTTAAGTGTAGGCGATTAGCGTAGGGATAGGGTCAAATTGGGTGTTTACATAAGACGTTGTTGCTTGGCTGTAAGAGCAAGCTTTGGTCATAATGGTTATCGGAGCGTATTGCGCCAATTGTGGTACGATAAGCATGTCAGGTGAAAGTTGTCCTACCGGGGGTCACTCCGAAAGTTGTGCATGATCAGAGACAACTCCACACACTGACTTGATGGAGTGCAGTGTGGGGCTTCTGAAAGCCTTTGTCATTAGCCTGAGTGCTACCGTTCAAAACGTCAAAGTTTTGAATAATCGTCAAGCTAACCCGTTAGATACGTCTAGCCTTAATTAGCTTGGGCTAGGTCTTGTGTAACGGATAACCAGTATAAAATGCTATAGCCACATCGGCATGGGTTTTTGGAAGAGCTTTTTTGGCAGTGCTGACACTGCTTCGACATCGACAAAATTTGAAGGGGATACCATTTCAAATTTCAGCGAGTCTCCTGCGTCTGGCGATCGCGCTGATAATGGGCGTATCCTATTTAGTACGGATCGAGAATTTGATTTGTATGAATTAGAGGAGCTTTGCGACGCCGTGGGTTGGTCAAGACGACCGATGCGGAAAGTTCGTAAAGCGATTCAATATAGTTTCCTTGTCGTGTCCATGTGGCAACAGCGAGGGAACACGAGGCGTCTGATTGGTTTTGCCCGGGCTACGTCTGACCATGCCTTTAATGCCACAATTTGGGATGTGGTGGTTCACCCCCAATTCCAAGGTAAGGGGCTGGGTAAGGCGTTGATGAAGTACACTATTAAGAAACTTCGCAGTGAAGATATCAGCAATATCACTCTCTTTGCCGATCCCCAAGTGGTCAATTTTTATCGGCAAATGGGATTTATGGCTGATCCCGAAGGCATCAAAGGCATGTTCTGGTATCCTGACTAATTTTTGTGCGATTGAGACTGGGCAATTTGGACGCTAAGGTATATTATCAAGATATGCATCGGGATGTAGCGCAGCTTGGTAGCGCGCCTGCTTTGGGAGCAGGATGTCGCAGGTTCAAATCCTGTCATCCCGATTTTTTAGAACAAGTTATAGCAGTAGACACATCGATTAGGACTTTCGGCATCTTTGTAGAGAGGTTGCATGCAACCTCTCTACATAATAAATGATATGTCCTAACAGCTATGGTGGTTGCTATAAATTAGAGCAAATAAAAACAAAGGGATCGGCGTGGTTTTTAGTTAATCTATTATAGTAACATTAACTCAAATCTTAAACAAGTGGAACTCTAGGGAATTGAACCCAGTCAGTTTTCTTAACTCAGACAAGACTAGGAACGTTCAGGTTTACCTGACTCAACTCTCGTCACTGGTGACAGCTAAACGTCAATCGTAACTATCGTCACTATCGATAGTGCCAGGAAAACAGCCTAGCTCAAGATGGATAGACTCTATCTTACGATTTCAAGCGATTTCTTCAATTCACGAGAGAGATGTCATCATCAAGTGAGAGCGGTATCCTAGTTTTAATGAGATAGTACGCGAGAATTCAAGAGGCAATTGTATGAAATCATTAGTTCGCTGGAGTGCAACATTAGGCTTAGTGGGGACTACCCTCCTAGGCTCCTTTTTGGGGGGAAATCTGCGGGCGCTGGCTTTGACCGAACAGCAAGTGATGGAAAAGTTACAAACCGTACCTGTATTTACGGTTACTGATGGAGAAGGCTCACCCTTAGTCGCCTCTATTCCTAGTCAGAACAATCAGAATGAAGCAGTTGCAGGCGTCTTTATTAGCCAGAGGGATGCAGAAGCCTTTGTGGAACGATTGAAGCGGGAAAAACCTGAGTTGGGGAACCAAGTCCGGGTTGTGCCTGTATCATTAGCAGAAGTATACCAACTTGATCAACAGAGTCAAAACCAACCGAATGGTCTAGATTTTGCCTATATTCCAGTGCAGCAGCAAGTGCAGTCCGCCCAACAGCTTCTGGGTCAAGGGCAAGAATTTCGGGGTGTCCCTCTGTTTGTGGCAAAAGGAGGTCAACAAGGAGGGTATTTAACGATTCAACAAGAGGGTCAGCAAGTCATTCCCTTTTTCTTTGACAAAGAGCAGTTACAGAATTTGGTCAACCGCTTTAAGGAACAACAGCCTAACCTGGCTTCGAGTGTTCAGATCCAGGTTGTGCCGCTAGAGGGTATTATTAATACATTGCAGACTCAGGATAACCCTCAACTTGAGCAAATTCTACTCATTCCTTCGCAAGAATCTTTACAATTTTTGCGTCAATCCTCTTCTCAATAGATCTAAATTAGGCTAAAGGGAATCAGGTTAATTACTCATGGCTACAACGCCAGAGCCATCCTCTAGGACATTGGCAGTATCGGGTCAAAACCTCTGGCTGTGGCGACAAGAAGCCCGTCGGTCGGCTGTAGAGGCTGATATCCCTGTCGCTGAAGTCGATTGGTTGCTTCAAGAGGTCGCAGGACTTGATCCTCTATCGCTGCGCCTAGAGTCGTTTAAGGCGCGATCGCACATCGAATTACGTTATCCGCTGCCAGTTCTTACTCAACTCTGGCAGCGGCGTCTTTGTGATCGCTTGCCTGTACAGTATTTAGTGGGGATCACTCCTTGGCGGCGTTTTTCGCTGAAGGTGTCGCCTGCGGTTCTGATTCCTCGACCGGAAACGGAGTATTTAATTGATTTAGCAGTTAGTGCGACGGGACAAAGTGCAACACCCCAACTCGATGCTGGACAGTGGGCAGATTTAGGGACAGGGAGTGGTGCGATCGCGTTAGGATTAGCGGAGGCGTTTCGGAGTGCGACAATTCACGCCGTTGATTACAGTCATGATGCTCTCGCTATTGCCCAACTGAATGCTCAACAGCTAGGATTTGAGTCAAGAATCCAATTTTATCAAGGGTCGTGGTTGTCCCCCTTGGCATCACTCAAAGGTCAATTGAGTGGTATAGTATCCAATCCTCCCTATATTCCTAGAGATGAGCTACAACAGTTACAGCCAGAAGTCCGAGATCACGAACCGCTTATGGCACTGGACGGGGGAATTGATGGTCTAGACTGCATTCGCCACCTGATTAGGACTGCTCCCGATTACCTGCGTCCTGGAGGCGTTTGGATAATAGAAATGATGGCAGGACAAGGTGATACCGTTGCTCAGTTGTTGCATCAACAGGGACGTTATTGTCAGATTCAGATTCTCCCCGATTTAGCCGGAATTGACCGTTTTGCTTTGGCGTATCGACAGGAATAATTAGTAATTAATAATGAATAGCTGATACGTGGCTATTGATAGGTCAGACAGTAAGACAAATTTTGACTTTTGTCTTCCTTTCTCAGACAATATTAAATATTTCCCGGAAACTCTTGGAGTATTATATAACCTCAATATGACTCATGTCTTCATGTCTGCCCTAGTGGCTGGCGCTAATTCTGGTCAGATCGTAAGCTTTCCCACCGATACGATACCCGCTCTCGCTGTACGACCGGATTATGCAGAATTGATATTTACGCTGAAGCAGCGAAGCAATAACAAACCCTTAATTTTAATGGGTTCATTCCCATCATCACTTTGGTCTTATGTCAAGGGGACAGACGCCGAATTAGAGATTTGGCAGCAAGTGGCAAAGCACTATTGGCCCGGAGCCTTAACCTTAGTGTTACCCGCTTCGGATAAAGTTCCGGCGGCGATGAACCCCACAGATCCGACCACAATTGGCTTGCGGGTTCCCGACTCTAGAGTCGCGATCGCAATTTTGTCCCAGACGGGTCCTTTAGCTACGACGAGCGCCAACGTCTCTGGGAAACCTCCCTTACATACAATGCCAGAAATTGAGGCAGAGTTTCCAGAGGTGCTGACGCTTCATCCCACCGAATCCAAAGAATTAGAGGAGCGTCACCCCTATAGCAAAGGCGCACCCTCTACGGTGGTGAAATGGACAGGAGACGGATGGCAAATTTTGCGCCAAGGCGCTGTCTCATTCGACTGTTCCCTGTCTAAGGGGTGATGACTCTTGGGAAAAGGGGCTATGCTTGAGCTGAAAGCGGGTATGGCAAAACTAAAAATAGAATTCATTAGTCTACTACCCCAGCCAAATAAAAGATTGTGGATGGGGAGTCCCGCGAATTACGTTGAAAAGTTTGAAAAAATATGGGCAACATGGAGCTGATCTATCTGGTAGTCGGTATTGTCATGGGACTTGTTGTCAGCCGCGCTACTCGTTCCAGCAAACAGCCAGAAGGTTCAACGATACCAGAACCGCAACTGTCAAAACCCGAGGAATCCCAGCCAGCTAAGGCGGAACCTGTGAAAGAGACGGAATCCGTGAAAGAGACGGAACCCGTGAAAGAGGATGAACTACAGCCTCTGAAGCAGGAACTCGAGCAAACCCGACTGGCTTACCAAATGGCGCATGAAATGAGCCAGTATAAAGCTGGCTTCTTGGCGCGGACATCCCACGAACTGCGATCGCCCCTGAGTAGTTTGATGGGGATGCATCAGCTCATTTTGTCCGATTTATGTGACTCACCGGAAGAAGCTAAGGAATTCGTGGCTCAAGCCCATACCTCGGCGCAGAAGATGGTAAAACTTTTAGATGAGGTGATTGCTGTCGCCAAAACGGAACACGGTACTAATCGTCTAGAGACTCGCCCTCTGCAATTGAGCCAATGCTTTGAAGAACTCGAAGTCCTCACCCACATGCAAGCCGGGAATCGTAATCTGCGGCTGAAAGTGATTTCCCCTGACCCAGAAATAGAAGTCTTAGCTGATCCCCGGCGTTTTCGTCAGGTATTAGTGGGAATGGTGGACAGCGCTATTGTACAAATGGAAGAAGGGACGATTCAGGTTTCTACAGCCAATTCTGACAACCCCCAGATGGTGAATATCTGGATTGATGTAGAATGTCCCAACTCGATTTGGTGTGAAGCCGTTGATTTACTCTCCGACACTAATGACTCAGAGGAACAGGAAACAACCTCATCCACTACCTCACCCGGTATGAATTGGTTGATGGTGCAAACCTTGGTGGAGATGATGAAGGGACGCTTGGAACTATTACCGATTCCTGGGAAAGAACCAAGCGACGATTCAGTTACAGACACTTGTATCCGGTTACAATGTTCTATGCCTCTAGCAACTCCGGAGATGATCGAGCGGGTGTTGGCAGAGCAGTCATGAGCGGTTGATTATATAGCACCATTGTGGTTGTGGTGTTACCTTCAAAACCAATGCGTTCGTAGAAGCGTTGTTGATGAGTAGTCATTAAATAAACTCGCTCAACCCGACACAGTTTGGGGTGACTAAGGACGGTTTCGACCAGCTTGCGTCCCAAGCCAACGCCGCGATAGTCGGGGTGAATGACCACATCCCAAATCGTGGCGCGGTAAATCCCATCGGAGGTGGCGCGAGCAAATCCAATCAGGCGTTGGTCATCCCATACGGTAATTACAGGTTCACTATTGGCGATCGCGATTTTCCAGTCTTCAATGCTGCGATCCTTTGCCCAGAAAGCATTGAGGCGAAACAGAGCCTGGAGCTGGACATAATCGATTTGAGCGGCGCGATCGCAAAATTGAATAGTACGGCAATCCATGTTTACCTAAACTCCTTTTTGGTGGTCAAAGGTTATCTCACTCGTGATGCAAATGTCTCGATCTTTTCAGTTAAAGATGTACCCCATCTCAGTTTGGTTGACTTGGGGAAAAACCTTCCGAATTTAGTTAGTTTGGAGACGACTCACCTGAGTGTTAATTGGTTTTAGGGTTAGGGTAAATTTTATCGGGACTCAGGTGGGATGATTGATTTTCTGTCCTATTGTGAGTTGACGATTTAATTTCTTTCACCAAAAATTGTAGCGTTTCTAACAATAAATGCAAGAGAGAGAAGCGTTTTTTTGTTAGGAAATTATAACATTTGGCTAGCAGTATCATAATTGTCCTTGAGTGTCAAATTATCGACGAATTGTGCCTGGATAGATAAAAACCATACAAAGTAGTGAGCGAGACGCCAAAGTATAGCAGTAGACACATCGATTAGGACAAACGAACTGTTGTAGAGACGCGCCATGGCGCGTCTCTTAGCTGAGGTTGTTTATTCGTTACACGATAAAAAAAATGCTATGAATCGCTTCGACAGCCTGGAATCATTTTGTCATACAACTATCAAGCTAAGTCCCGTATTTGCGTAATACACTTTGATTGATTTTTCTAAGGAAATACCTCTATGTCAACACTTAAGCCAGCTTTGCTGTCAATCCGGATCTGTATTACGTTTACCCGAAGAATGAAATGATGCGGTTAAAGAACTAGATGGGACTTGCTTTTCTCTCAGCAAGCAACCTGGTTCTTCGCAATTAGCAATCAGCAATGAACGGGCGGCATCCGTTTTTTCTCTCAACTGGGGAAAAAAGGTCAGGAAACGCCGCCCAATCTGGTGAGCTTAACCAATCAAATGTTTGAGCTGAATGAATGGTTATTGGGGTGCAAGGTAAACAGTTGAGGATAAAGTTTATCGATGCAACATTCTCAAGGTATTGCTACTTACGAAACAGTAAATAATGGTTATATCAGACGGCGACAACTTCAAGGAAATGCTGGTAGTTTACTCTTATGGGGTTTAGGGGTTGGCGCTGTTATCTCAGGTGATTTCTATGGTTGGAACTATGGTTTAGCCGCCGGAGGATTCTGGGGGTTTAGTATTGCCGCTGTCTTGATGGCAATTATGTATCTCTGTTTGGTCTATAGCAGTGCTGAACTCTCAGCCGCCCTCCCCCATGCGGGCGGATTCTACTCGTTCACCCGTTATGCCCTCGGTCCTTTTTGGGGCTTTATTTGTGGGATTACGGTTACGATTGAATATGTTCTCGCCAACGCAGCGCTGGTGTTCAGTTTAAGCAATTACCTCAAGCCCTTATTTCCCAATCTGCCCAGTTTTTTTATCTGGGTATTTGCCTACGCTGTTTTTTTGGCAATTAATATCCGAGGTTTTGAACTGAGTGTGACAGTCTGTCTTTGGCTAACCATCATCGCGATGACAGTATTAGCCATCTTCTATGTGAGTATGCTGGTATCGGGTGAATTCAATTTTGACCTGCTGTTTAATATTCCGGCTGAACCGGGACAATCAGAAACCTGGTTACCAAATGGCTGGTTTGGAGTGTTTGGCGCGATTCCTTTTGCAATTTGGTTGTATCTGGCGATTGAACAATTACCGATGACGGCAGAGGAAACCGATGATGTGCCTCGAAATATGCCAACGGGAATGATTTCTGGTATGGTTACCCTGATTATTCTGTCAATTTTCACCGTAGTGATTAACTCCGGTGTTGGCGGGGGCGCGGTGGCGATTGGGCAATCCGATGCTCCCCTGCAAGATGGGTTAGAGGCTTATTTTGGCGCCGGCGCAACCAGTACCATTGTCACAGCACTGGCGCTGATTTGTGGTTTAATTGCCAGTCTCCACGGTAATATGTTTGCTTACGGACGGATTATTTTCTCCCTATCCCGTGCTGGGTACTTTCCCCGCTGGTTATCAGTCACAAGTAAAAATCATACCCCCCATCGGGCATTAATTGCCGGGGCGACGATTGGATTTATCTGTGTGCTACTGGTGAGTACCGGTATTCAAGCTGTCGATGCTGTGATTTTGAATATGGCGGTGTTTGGGGCATTAATTTCCTATATTTTGGTCATGGTTAGCTACATGAAGCTGAAAGGGAATCCCTATTTACCGAAACCCTACGAAAGCCCATTGGGAACAGCGGGAGCATTTGTGGGTTTGGCTTTAGCCACATTTGCTTTAGTTGCTTGTATTTCTATCCCTGATTACAGAGGCGGTGTTTGGGGGATTGGCATAGCGCTGATTGTGGCAAGTGTTTACTTTTTAGTGTTCCGGAGTAATCGACTGGTGGCTCAAGCCCCGGAAGAAGCGACGGCGTTGGGATTAACGGGGTATCAGGATTGACAATCTACCTTTTAGAAAAAGGTAGATTCTATGAAACTTTCATTCCATATATCCCAGGTGAAAGTTAGGGTACTGGTAGAGATTTGCCATGGCACGTCTGGGAGATAGGGGAGTCGGGGCGGGTTTAGTCGCATCTGGGTGAGAGAACAAACGATAGTAGTGAAACCCGCCCCTACACAATTCCCTGTATCTGGTTGTGATGTAGAGACGCCAACCTAGTGCAAGAAGGCAGAAATAACGCCAGCAGCTAATATCTCCCCCCGCTTCCCCTGCTCCCTCTGCTCCCCCAGCTTCATCGTATCTACGAAGCTGCTCAAGTATTTTTGCATAACAGCTTAGGGTGTCTCTATTTGTTTGAGAAACATTATTGTTTATTTCATTTATTCTATTTTTGTTAAGTTAAGATACATTATTGACGCCAGTGGATCACTATACCCTCAAGCGCTAAAAACTTCATCAAGAATTGATGTTCATTTTTAAAGACTTAGTAAAGTTTGCCTCATCTTGTTGATCAGAGGAGAGGATTAGAATATTATACGAAAAGCGAAAATACAAGTAATACGACTGTATTACAGGCTACAAAAGCCGACTCACTCAACCGTGACAGATACTCTATCCCTCTGGTATCGCTATGGCAGAAGAAATTGATGACGTCTTGAGACCACTGTCTAGGAAATTCAACAGTTTATGTCATGCTCTAGTGATTTGACGATGTAATTGATCAACCAAATTGCTGAATTAAATTAGGGCAAGGGAAATAAGTAGGTGACACTAAAAAAATTGACCCCTCTATCAAATAAAACAACAGCGAATAGCTAGATTTTTAGTGGTGTATCACCGAATTACCCCTCAAAAAAGACCACTGTAAACCTGTTTCAAGGGGAAATTATGATAGAGCGTTCCTTTCAATCATCATTAGAAATTGAGCAATTCCACGGTGTTCCTGATACAAGCAAAAAACGTGAATTACAGCAGCGACTTGAACAATTAAATCAAACCCAAACCTACTATCCCGCCGATTACTGTATTCATCAGTTAATTGAACAAGCAGAGCGTCGCACACCAGACAAAATCGCGATACGGTTTGACGGGCAAACCCTAACCTATCGGGAGTTGAACCGCCGCGCTAACCAGGTTGCCCACTACTTACAAACGCTACAAGTCAGACCCGATGTATTGGTGGGGATATGTCTAGAGCGATCGCTCGATATGGTCGTTGGTTTATTGGGGATTCTCAAAGCTGGAGGTGCTTATGTTCCCCTCGATCCCGCCTATCCTCAAGAACGATTAGCCCTGATGATTGAGGATTCCCAAGTCACCGTTCTCGTCACCGAACAAGACCAACTGATAAGATTACCCGACACCCAAGCCCAAGTGGTTTGCTTAGATAGCGATCGACAGACCATTACCAAACATAGTCCAGAGAATTTAGACAGTGGCGTCACGCCCGACCATTTAGCCTACACCATCTATACCTCCGGCTCAACCGGGAAACCCAAAGGCGTCCAAGTGCTGCATCGGGGGGTGGTCAATTTCCTCACCTCAATGAGTATCGCCCCTGGACTCACCCCCAATGACACCCTGCTGGCTGTCACCACCATCTGCTTCGATATCGCCGGATTGGAACTGTATTTACCCTTAATCGTTGGCGCTGATATTGTCTTAGTCACGCGAGATGTCGCCGCTGATGCAACTCAGTTAAGCCCCGTTTTGCAAGAATCCGGGGCTACCGTCATGCAAGCCACCCCCGCCACTTGGCGGATGCTGTTAGCCGCAAATTGGCAGGGAAATCCCCAACTTAAAATTCTCTGTGGGGGAGAACCCATGTCTCGTGAATTGGCGCGTCAACTCCTAGAACGCAGTGCTTCCCTGTGGAATATGTACGGACCGACGGAAACCACAATCTGGTCAACCGTGCATCACGTAGAATCGGCGGACAAGACTATTCCCATCGGTCGCCCCATTGCCAATACCCAAATTTATCTAGCTCATCCTGAGCAAAACTCATCAGACCCGATTAAATTTGTCCCCGTAGAAGAACCGGGAGAATTACTAATTGGTGGCGTTGGTTTAGCACGAGGCTATCTTAACCGACCTGACTTAACTGATGAACGATTTATTCCCGATCCCTTTAGTCCAGAACCCGGTGCCCGTCTCTATCGCACTGGAGACTTAGCCCGGTACTTACCTGATGGGACTCTGGAATGCTTAGGTCGCTTGGATCATCAGGTGAAAATTCGCGGTTTTCGGATTGAACTGGGTGAGATTGAATCCGCCCTCTATCAACATCCGGGTATCCGAGACGCGGTGGTTGTCGCCCGTGATGACAGTTCGGGCGAAAAGCGCTTAGTTGCCTATCTCGTCAGTGATTTAGACGTTGAAAATGTTCCCCTAGAAACAACGTGTTGGGTGGCGTGTGAGGGGAATCCAGAAATTGAATTAACCACCAGCAATTTCTCAGTCAATAGTATTCGTTTGCTTCATGCTCCCACCTCCTGGCGAAACGGTCAATCCTTGACGCTGCGCTGTCAGTTTCCGGGTGTCTCCGATGCACTTCAACTCACCGGAACCATCGCTACAAAAGCCCTGGAATGGGTCGATGTTTGCCTAGACACCACCTCCAGCCAACGGACAGGTTTACGTCAGAGTATCAAGCACATCGCTCAAACCCAAGGATTAGTCGTTCATGACTTGCGCCGCCAAGAACCCCGCACTCCCCTAACAATTAATTGTCTGGCGGAATTGGAGTCCGGAGAAAAAGTCCCAGTAATGACGCAAAATATCAGCCAAGAGGGGATTTGCTTAAAGGCAACAACGGCTAATCCCTGGCAAATCGATCAACGCCTATTACTCCGATTACAATTACCCGGAGGTGAAACCCCGTTATGGTTGCAAGGTCATATTGTCTGGCAGTTTGAAGACTATGTTGGCGTCAAGTTTGATACCACAACCAGCCAGAAGGCGAAACTCCATCGCAGCTTAGGTAATTTGCGGACAGAACCCCGTATTCCCCTCCAGATAAAAGGTATGGCGGAATTTGAATCGGGTCAACAAGTGGAAATAATCACGCAAAACTTCAGCCGCAACGGGATTAGCTTAAAGGCGCTGACTCCTACATTTTGGCACAACAACCAACCCGTACTTTTGCGGGTAAAACTGCCAGGAGTGGACAATCTCTTGTGGCTGCAAGGCACTGTAGCTTGGCACGCTGAGGAAAATGCTGGGGTGATTTTTGAGACGACAGCTACCCAGCAGGAGCAAATCTATCAAAGCCTTGAGCATATCGTCAAAACTCAAGGATTGTCGCTGGCACAGTTGCGATCGTTCCTGAGTGATAAGTTACCTACTTATATGGTGCCCTCCACCTTTGTGCTACTGGATAGCCTGCCCCTAACACCCAACCGTAAAGTCGATCGCAAGGCGTTACCTGACCCCAACCAAGCGCAACAGGTAGCTCAGGATACGTTTGTCGCACCGCGCACACCCGTTGAACAGGAGTTAGCCCAAATCTGGGCAACTGTATTAGATGTTGAGCGCGTCGGTGTGTATGACAACTTCTTTGAACTAGGGGGACATTCGCTGCTGACGGCGCAACTGTTATCGCAAGTGCGAGAACAATTCCAGGTGGAGTTACCGTTGTTTGCTCTATTTGAAGCACCTACAGTGGCGGAACTAGCTCAAACGATTACCGCTAAGACTGAGGTTGATCCGTCTCACCCTGAAGGGGATGGGACAACGGTGACGGGTACAATCGCGGTCACGAATTTAGTCAACGATGCGGTTTTGGATGAGACGATTTATCCAGAAAAGCCTTATCGTCAACCGGACACGGCACCGGAAAAGATTTTGATCACAGGCGCGTCAGGTTTTCTCGGCGCGTTTTTATTGCGGGAATTACTCCAGCATACGAATGCTACCGTCTATTGCTTAGTCCGTGCCAAAACGCTGGAGGCGGGACAGCAAAAAATTGCCGCGAGTTTCAACCGTTATTTACTTTCATCAGATAAGTTGGAGTCGCGGGTTGTGCCTGTGTTGGGTGATTTAGCGCAACCTCGATTAGGACTATCGGAGTCGCAGTACGAAGCGTTAACCCACGAAATTGACTGCATCTATCATAATGGGGCATTTGTCAACTTAATTTATCCCTACAGCGCCTTGCGATCGGCTAATGTCCTGGGGACTCAGGAAATTCTCAAATTAGCCAGTAAAACCAAGGTCAAACCCGTTCACTTTGTCTCGACGCTGGATGTGTTTCAATCGCCGCGCTATGCTCAGATGTCGGTGATTTTAGAACAGGATGAGTTGGAGTCAGGGGATGACCTGTCTGACGGTTATGCTCAAAGTAAATGGGTGGGTGAGAAGTTAGTTAAACAGGCACACGCACGGGGGATTCCGGCGTCGATTTACCGACCGGGTATGATTACCGGACATAGCCAAACCGGGGCGTCTCAACAGGGGGATTTGATTGACCGATTAATTAAAGGGTTGATTCAATTGGGGAGTGCGCCGGAGTTGGACTTAAATCTGAGCTTGACTCCTGTAGATTATGTGTCTAAAGCGATGATCCATCTGTCCCAGCAACCGGATTTATGCGGTCAAGCCTTTCACTTGGTCAGTCCGGAGATGGTGTCCTTACGGCAACTGGTGGACGAAATTCGGGCTATTGGTCATCCGATTGAATGGATGGATTATTCTACCTGGCAAGACAAGCTGGTTCAGGTTGCCCGTTCCCAGCCTGATAATGCGTTGAGTCCGTTGGTGTTCCTGTTTACTCAATGGGTGGGTGAAAACCAACGCCCCTATCTGGAAACGGCGGCTTTAGTCTCTCAGGCGTTTGACTCCCAGAATACGTTAGCGGGTTTAGCTGGAACGAACATTGTTTGTCCGTCAGTTAATAGCCAGGTGATTCGGGCTTATCTTGCTTATAACCAATTGGTGTGAATCATCTATAGCAGTAAACACATCGATTAAGACTTCCGGCACCATTGTAGAGACGCGCCATGGCGCGTCTCTACATAAATGATGTATCCTAACCGCTATGGCGGTTGCTATAACTCGCCCTCCTACTGGGTTATTCTTCCTCTGGTTCAGTTGTATCCGTTGTCTCAGCTTCCTCATCAGTTTTTGCTCCACTCTCCAAGATGCGCTGTCGGTCTGTTGGATCGGTGATGTCGTAGAGATTCAGAACTTTTTCGTCAATTTCTGCGTCAATTTGGTCAACTTCATCCAGTAGGGTTTGAATAGTTTGGCGTTTTTGGTCTTCCCAAGCAAAGAAAGCGTTGAGGTCACTTTCTTCTTCTGGAATCTGTGCTTGGTTTTTGATCTCGTCCCAGGTTTTACCCTGCCATTGAGGAACTTTTAGGTAGCCCAACAGATAGCGACGGATATTCTCATCCGGGATTTCAAACCAGAGTTTATTGTTACGCAACACTACACTGGTTGGATATTTGGGTGGAATAAAGACGTTACTGCTGATGGTTTCTTGCAGGTTGCACTTTTCGGGAATGCTAAACAACTGTGCGGCTCTGGCATCAAAAAAATTCAGGGTTGAAAAGTTGGGGTTTTGCTGTTGAATTTCGCTCAAGAGGCGATCATAGGGAATTGCGATCAGGGTGTTACCGTCCCGTTGGCGTTTGATGGTGTAACCCTGTTCTCGCAGTTGGTTGAGTTGGGTGTTTTTGGCGAGGATGCGATCAACCAGTTCAATAAATGCTGCTTGTGTATCAGAATCTGCCGGATAGATGGGTAGCTGGCGAAAGTAAGAGGGATTTATATGAACATTGTCAATTCGTCTTGCAAACCAGTAATTTAATAATGATGAGTTAAAAAGAGCAAGAATATACTTTAAATTATATTTAGTATCTTTAGCAATTATATTGCTAAAATTATGACGATTATAAAATTTTCGCTCATCAAAAGTTGCTACCAAACGTCTTATCAACGCTCGGTTTCTCATGTCTTGAACCAGTAGCTTAGGAGACTCAAAGTATTTTTGTTCACGCGGACGCTGAAGCCAATTTCCATATTTTAGGAATGGTTGTACATTTCCCCAACGCAATTCATACCGACCAATGAAACTACTTCCATCAAGTAATGGCTTCCAATTTGTTTCATCAGATGGAACATATCTACGAGATTTGATGTAAGGATTAGCTTTTCCTTCAGACTTGGTTTTGTATGGGATAATGCCTTGAGTACTTTCTGTTATATCATCAAGCCGTAGTATATTCGTAGCACCGCCATTGTTTTGAACAGGAACATAGCAAGCTTCTTCAATTTTTTGCATCAATAAATCATAGCGGATATCAAATTCGTACTTAGAATCATCCATCCAGCGTGTTTGTGGCTGTGTCAATACTTCAGCCCAATCTCTCGTTGTAAGTTTGTCCAAAGTATCACGTATGCCTAATAGGTTGATCTGCACTTTTTGATTTCTACGAGATTTCTCATCATCTTCCTCATTTAGAAACAAGAGTACACAATCTACATTTGCATCCGCCCAAATTCCTTGAGGCAAATCTACAATTTGATAAATTCCTCCTACGTTCAGTAGTTCTCTCCGTAAGGCAGCACTATTTATACCCATAAGATAGGTGTTGGGCGTGATAAAGCCAAAACTTCCATTCTTGGCAAGCAATTCTGTTCCAAGCTTTAAGAAGAAGATATAAGTATCAGGTTTACCGTAAAATACATCAGCATAATCAGCCCGAAGAGTATTTTTGTAGGCATCACTCAGCTTTGCCCCATAGGGGGGATTGGCAACTACAAACGCAAATCCATTGGCATAGGATGTATTAGGAGAACGGCTTTTAATTTGGTCTACTTGGTCGCTTTCCTCTGCAATCAGCGTATTAAACAACGCAAAGCGATAAGTTCCAGCCGGACGAGCCAGAGCATCTACATTGTAAATATGAAAACGTTTGATTGGTTGCTGCTGCTGCTTTTTATATGCCAGTTTCACCAGATCTAGGACTTGAATTAGTAAATTTACCTCTGCCAGATAACAAGCAAATGGATTTAGGTCAAAACCAAACAAATTGGCTTGTACCCGTTCCAATACAGTAACTGGATCATCATTATTCTTGTAAGCCGACACTAACCGTTTTGCTGCCGCCACCAAGAATGAACCACTCCCACACGCCGGATCTATCAAGCGTTTATTCTTGCCAATAATTCCCGCACCCGATATATATCCCACTTCATCCAGAATGTAATTGACAATTTCGGGAGGTGTGTAATACTGCCCTTTTTCCTTCTTCTCTTTGCGGCTGACATAAGTGTTGTAGACCGTCCCGACAATGTCCGAATCCACCCCAGCAAAGTTAAAGCGGCTGAGTTGGTACAGTGTCATAATCAACTGTTGCTCATTCAACTGATACCAGTTAAACAGTTCCCGTCCAGTAAAAAAGTGAGCATAAATATTTTGGGCGTTGTTATACGCCATATCCAGCAACGGACTGTAAGGATTGCCTGTCGCAAAGATCCAATAGCGTTTAATCGTTTCCTGCCATTGCTTCATCCCCCCATCTGACACAAACCGATGGGCAACCCGATCCTCGCCTTGAAACAGTTCCTTATCTTCACAAACTCGAATTAACAGCAGCCTGATAAACACCACATACGCCGCCTGCAATGCAAACTCATCTCGTCGTTGGTCTTCACTCAATCCACCAAGCATGGTTTCTTGCACCAAAGCCGTCCAAACCGTGTAATCATCAAATACACGAATATTTGCTTGATAGGTTTGGCGCAGAGTTGCCTGTCGCTGATGCCAACCAAAGACCATATTGGCATAGGAAACTAACACATCATGGAGCGGTGTATAATCCTTTTCTAAAGACGATGGAGTTTTTGGCGGTTTGGCTTTATCCGCGTGTTTACGCTGAAATGCCTGATTTAGCACCCCAAGCACCTGATCAAACAACTCCTTGGGGCTGATAAATGCCCTAGCATCCTGTTCGAGCCGCATCAGCATTGCTTGAATCGCGGCTTGCTCCTCTGCACTCAGACCTACCAAGCTTTGAATACCCGCTAAACTAGACAACACCCGTTCCCGCAACTGTTGAATCTCTTGTGTCGCCGATTCAATAGCATCATCCGTCAATCGATTGGCTTTATTCAGGTATTCATCATGTAAGGTTAGGTGATGATTCAGCGATCGCCGCGCATCCCCCTTAAGCTCCTCCACCAACGACTGCAACGACTCCACCAAAATCGGCTCATTCCCACCACCATTGCCAAGGGGTAACGCCCGTTGCTGCCACTCCTCCAGATCGATCGCCAGTTCATCCTTTAACCGATCCAGACTGGTAAATGCTTCTTTACCGAACAGATCAAATACATCTCGTAATGCTCTTGTCGTATTATCAGCAAGGCTTGCGGCTCCTCCCTGATTCCATTCCCGAATCGCAGTGGGAAGATCCAAATCAACAATGCATCTAGGCTGACTTGGATTGGAAAATTCCCAAACCATAAACTGTCTACCATTTGTCAGCCATCCGAACCGCAACCCACGTATATAACCCCGTAACTGCGATAGATGACTGTTCGGATCATTCAGATCCAGGGTCAGCGTCAGCGATGTATTTTTGTCCTCCACAATAAAACAAGTGCCGTACACCGGATCGCTTGGAGCAAAATCAGGACGACTACTTTGTTTCTGCTGGTTATAAGCTTGCTCCCCTGGTGCAAAACCCAGTAACTCAAGCAAAGGACTGATAATAGCGTTGTCCACAATAGAGGCTTCATCTCCTCTGCGTTGAGCATCTGGGCGATTTATGTAGCTCAAAAAATCAGCTTCTCTTTTGAAGCTCTTTTGGAATATACCAAAAAAGGCGTGTAGGAACTCGTCAAACATCGGTAGCTCAGTCATAGCTTGTCAATTATAACCAGGTAAGCCTACACTGTCGAAGTGCCAACCAAACAGGCGATCACATTGATAGGTGGTTAATCTATACACACCATAAACGCGATCGCGGAAATCTCATCGTCTCGGAAAAACTTGACCGACTTCAATTTGCAGACAACCCACGACCCTTATAATGGGTAAAAGAATGTAAAGAAGTAATAACGACAAGATTTAGGGACACTTACCTATTGTGTTTGTTCTTAGCGGCTACGAATATTTCCTAGGGTTCTTACTGGCAAGCAGTTTAGTCCCCGTCCTAGCGCTGGCAGCCTCAAAGCTGCTGCGACCCAGCATCCGCTCCCCCGAACGCCGGACGACTTATGAATCTGGCATGGAACCGATTGGGGGCGCTTGGATTCAGTTCAATATCCGGTACTATATGTTTGCCCTGGTCTTCGTGATTTTCGATGTAGAGACCGTGTTTCTCTATCCTTGGGCAGTCGCCTTCAATCAGCTAGGACTACTAGCGTTTATCGAAGCACTCATCTTTATTGCAATTCTTGTCGTTGCTCTCGTTTACGCTTGGCGCAAAGGAGCTTTGGAATGGTCATGAATACAGATACAGCAAACGCTGCTTCCCAACAGCAGCAACCCAAAGAGAAAATTATTAATCCCATCAGTCGTCCTCAGGTGACGCAAAACCTCTCAGAAAACGTGATTTTGACGACAGTAGACGATCTCTACAACTGGGCTAGGCTTTCCAGCCTGTGGCCCATGATGTATGGCACCGCCTGCTGTTTCATTGAATTTGCGGCGATGATTGGGTCTCGGTTCGACTTTGACCGATTTGGATTGGTGCCCCGTTGTAGTCCCCGACAAGCGGATTTGATTATTACTGCTGGCACGATCACGATGAAAATGACACCAGCGCTAGTACGTCTGTATGAGCAAATGCCAGAACCTAAATATGTGATGGCGATGGGGGCTTGTACGATTACTGGGGGGATGTTCAGCGTCGATTCACCAACCGCCGTGCGGGGTGTGGATAAGTTGATTCCCGTGGATGTTTACATTCCTGGTTGTCCACCCCGTCCCGAAGCGATTATGGATGCGATCGTTAAACTTCGCAAGAAGGTGGCAAATGAGTCTATCCAGGAACGGGCAACTCTGAGTCCAACCCACCGCTATTACAGCACCACTCATAGCATGAAGGTTGTACCCGATATTCTCACAGGTCAATACTTGCGGTCTGAAAATCGCCACACTCCACCGAAGGAGTTAACCGAAGCGATGGGAATGCCGGTTCCCCCCGCACTGAAGTCTTCTCAACAGCAGGAGGTCAATCGTGGCTGAAGAAGAGTCCAAAGAACAGACCCAAGAAAATACGGAAGAATCCCCACTCGCTGAGACAGGAGAAGTCCACGGCTGGCTGAAGGAAAACGGGTTTGAAACCGAGTTAATGGAACCGGATCACCTGGGAATTGAGGTGATTAAGGTACAACCAGAGGTCTTGATTCCCGTTGCCACGGCTCTGTATGCTTATGGGTTTAACTACCTGCAATGTCAAGGGGGTTATGATGTCGGTCCTGGCGAAGAGTTGGTCAGCTTCTACCATTTAATTAAGATCAGCGATGATGCTGAGCAACCTGAAGAAGTCCGGGTGAAGGTATTTCTACCACGAGAGAATCCCAGCGTGCCATCTGTCTATTGGATTTGGAAGAGTGCTGACTGGCAAGAACGGGAAACCTACGATATGTTCGGCATTGTCTATGAAGGACATCCCAACTTGAAGCGGATTTTGATGCCGGAAGATTGGGTAGGCTGGCCCCTGCGGAAGGATTATATCTCGCCTGACTTCTATGAATTGCAGGATGCTTATTAATTTGAGCAACTCCTTCCAATCTTAAAAAGTAGTGCGAGCATCTTGCTCGCCTACTTTTTAACAAGAGTAAGTCAAGTCAGACAATAATTATTACAGGTAGCTTTTCGATCCAAATAATTGGTTAAAGATTACTGCTTGATTCAGGAAATGTTCGCTTAAATTCCTCAATTAAATCGTCTAGTTCTTCGAGGGCTTGATTAACATCGATTCTCAGAGTACCTAAATTCGGTTCCTCTAACAGTTTGACGAGAAACTCTCGCTTACTCTCAATGACAGTTATGCGATCTCGCATCGCTTGTGAGTCCATAATTCCTATCCTTTAGTTTCGCTATTTTTCTACATTGGCAAACCAACAATGATATAAGGTGAGGCGTTTCCTCAACCCAGGCATATCAACGATCTGTGGAGAGGTACACCTAGAAAATAGATCGATTTCCTGGGTAGTACATCTGCCACAACTAAATATTAACATGCTGTTGTTTTATCCTTCCCATAAGCAAGGAATAAGTTTCCAGGATTTCAGTTGATGATTCACTTACTGAATGGGTATCCTAGCTGAGGAAAGGAGGACGTTTGGATTTAGTCGGTTTATTTTTAATCACTTCGGCAATAAATCGCTTTAATGCCTTTTCTCGATTTTTCATAAACGCTGACCAAAAGCCGGGATAAAATTCATCCATGGTTTTTGCCAACGCCCAAACATCAACAGCCAGAATATTATTTAGGGTTTCATCCTCACGCTTTAACGAATCAAGCTGATCGCGAAAACGGTGGTTTTTGGAGGATGCTTGTTGCTTTTTTTCTTGAATCATTTTAAAAAATGCTGCAATAGAGACAACAGCAGACTAAACAAAACTGGGCTTATAAAAACTGTTTACATACCATGCTACAGAGAAGGTTGGACTTCTGCCGACACAGCGATCGCGCTACGAGAGAGCGAATTTGCCTAGTATAACGAAGACAATACGACGTTGACGCTTTTGCCTTTGCTCCCCTAGAGCAATTCAGGCAAGATCCACAAGATCCAAGAGCTAAAACGTGGATGTTCTGCACCCGATCATTTCCCATGCCACCCCTTGACCCGATAATAAAGCTAAAGTGATTGTTGTGTAGATAGTTAAATGAAGATGTTACGTAAAATTTCCTTGGGAACGGTAGGATTGTGGGTTGGGGGAGTACTGACCATCATCGGCTTTGTAGCTTATGCCACCGAGAACGCGACCTTAAATTTAGTGGGATTTTTCTACGGCGTCCCCATCTTACTGGGTGGTTTTGCCCTGAAAGCCGCCGAACTCAAGCCTGTACCTTTAAGTCAACCCACACCACCGGACGTGTTACAACAGCGACAGCAGACAGCTACTCCCATTCAAAACCAAATTCGCCAAGATGTGATGCGTTATCGTTACGGTCAAGACGCTCATTTAGATAGCTCCCTGGAAAGTTTGGGTCTCTCACCTAGCGATGAGGAACGACCAGACCTCAATAGTTTACGAGAAACTGTAGTGGATGGTGCTTACACGTTAGTACTGGAATTTTACTCGCCGCTGATTCCCTTTGAAACATGGGAACAAAAGCGGGAAAAAATAGAAAAATTCTTTGGTCCGAATATCCGAGTTGAATTGAGCCAACCTGAAGAAGACCAGGTTGATGTGGCGTTGATTGCTGCACCTTAACGTTGGTATGTTCTTGTGGAACACCTTCCAGACGTGCCATGGCACGTCTCTACATGGCTTCCCCATCTCCCCCATCTCCCCCTCACCTCACCACTTATTCAGCAGACCCTACTTAGTGAGCCTCAGAGGTTTGGCGATTCTGATGTTTAAAGCCATAGAGTTGGCTCAAAGGCGTGGCACTAATACTATGGGCGAGGATAGAGGCAAAAATTAGCAAGCTACTAACTACCCAAACCTGGTGATTACCCGTGAGGCGCAGCGCTAGATGAGAGTAGTAAAGAGCCGCAACGCCAATGGGACCAAACCAACCCACGAACAGAGGATCTGAGACACCGTGCAGGCGCTTAATCAAAGGACTGAGAGCCAGGATTGCGGGGAGGCGGCGCAAGAACAAGACGGCTACCACTAGCAGTAAGCCTTTCCAGCCCAGTTGTAGCCAGTCTTGCCAGGGCATGACCAAACCCAATAACAGGAAAATGGGTAGAGTAAAGAAGCGATCCACAGCTTCTTGGATACCCTCTTCCTCAGTTCTTTCCTGAGTATTCACGAGTCCATCAAAGACTAATCCGGTTATAAAAACGGCTAGAATACCATCGCTACCCAGTAACTTTGCTGCCCCCAATGCCAGAAGTGAAAGGGCAACTGTATAAGCGAGAATCGACTTTTTCTCAATTAAGCCCTTCTTTTCAGACCAGACTAATAATCGACCCGCAGTATAGCCCAACAATACAGCCACCAAAATAGCGACACCGATTTCCCAAAGTAGGGTGTGCAGCACCCAATGGGAAAGAGCAACTCCAGGCGATCGCGTCAGGAGTAGAATAGGCAGATAAACTATCGGATACGCTAACCCATCATTCAAGCCTGATTCACTGGAGATAAGGTGACGTAAACGTCCAGGAATATTTTCCTCAGCAATGACCCCCGTAACAATATCCGTAGAGACAACCGGATCAGTCGGTGTTATCACTGCCCCAATTAACATCGCTACCCCAAAAGGCAGACCCAATAACCACCAGACCAGTAAACCACTACTCAACCACATCAGGGGCATGACTAGCCCCAGTACTACCACTAAAGACTTCCAGTGTCGGGGAACATATCCTTTAGGTATACGTAGGGCGACACCCATTAAACCAATGGCAAGGGTTAAACGGGCGGCTTCCTCAATCAAAAGCTCTTGATTGCCCCACCAGCCTGTTATATCAAGCCACCCCAGAATATGTGGACTCATCAGAATACCCAACAGCAGCGCAATCGTCGAGTCGGAAAAATACATCCGCCGCAGTGGTTTAGAGAGTAGCCCCACAGCTACAACCAGTGCGGCGATGGCGGTTAGAGCGATGTTTAACTGATTCATGATCAGTAAGATAGTGCGGGTTTACAGGGATTTACCGATTTCTTAGTCAATAAATCCTTTGACTAAATTGCCATAAACACTTGAACCATACAGCAGTTTGCTCTGCTATGCGGTACATTGTCGATCCCCCTAAATCCCCCTTAAAAAGCTATGCATTACTCACATCTTTCTTAACAATTCAGAAGGCTGGACATATCTAGGTTTCAACCTAATGACGTTACATTTATTAATAGGCTCCCTCGGTAGTCCCTGATCCATCGTCAACGTCAGAATACGGCACACTGATA
>NZ_JAVJNP010000228.1:0-26539 GCF_040217205.1 Coleofasciculus sp. A1-SPW-01
AAATTTCCGTAATTCTACGGTAGCGATCGCATTTCTCCATCTGGCTTAATTTTACTATCAGTAGAAATACGGAGTCTGAGACAGGGTGTCATGGTCAGATGCAGGCAAAGTCAATCACGTCGGGGAATTTGTGTCACATCAGGAGTGGCGATCGCGTGGGTTCTATCCCATTGGACAACTCCTACCGTTGCCCAAGTTATCCCGGATTCTACTCTAGGAGTGGAACAGTCTGTGGTGACACCAGATGTGATGATTCAGGGATTCTCTGCGGATCAGATTGATGGGGGGGCGATTCGAGGTGCGAATCTGTTCCACAGTTTCTCGGAGTTTAATGTCGGCGCGGGACAACGGGTTTATTTCGCTAATCCGACGGGAATTGATACTATTCTCAGCCGGGTGACGGGTACGGATATTTCGGATATTTTGGGAACTCTGGGGGTTAAGGGTGGGGCAAATTTGTTTCTGATTAATCCCAATGGGATTGTGTTTGGCGAAAATGCTCAGTTGGATGTTCAGGGGGCGTTTGTGGCGTCTACCGCACAGGAGTGGGTGTTTGAGAATGGGACGGAGTTTAGTGCAACGAATCCTCAAGCGCCGCCATTACTGACGATTAACCTGACACCGGGATTGCAATATGGGTCAAATTATCAAAGCGCGATCGCAAGTTCTGGTCGTTTAGCGGTAGGAGGAGATTTGATTCTGGGGGGTCGAACTCTTGACCTAGAGAATCAGGTACAAGCTGGGGGGAATTTGACCCTATTCGCGACGGATACGCTGAAGGTGCGCGATAGTGTGGCGAGTCCGTTTATTGCTTCAGCGATGGGTCAACTGTTGGTGCAGGGGAATCAAGCGGTTGATGTTTTTGCCTTGAATCATCCCGATAGTGGATTCTTTTCCGGTGGGGATATGGTGCTGCGTTCTAGTAATACGGTGAGTGCGGATGCTCACTTCTGGAGTGGTGGAAATTTTCAGATTGAGCAATTAGATAGTAGTTTAGGGAATTTGTCAAGTCCTTATGATCCAGTGATTCGGGCTAGGGGAGATGTGAGTTTCAATAATTATACAGGTCCCTCTTTACATATTTTGGCTGGGGGGAGTGTCACCATTTCCGGGGATGTTGCCATAGAAGGTGTCGAGGCAAATGCTGATGCGATTAATGGGGATATTATCGTCTTATCAGATGGGACAGAAATCACGATTAATGGCTCGATAAGACCCACTTTAGATATCCGTGCGGGTACGACTGATTTTGGCACACCTGATGCAGCACCACTTGATAATTTTAATCCCTTTGGCGACTTCGATTCACCGCCGACGATTGACGCTGTAGGTACAGGAACGAGTGCGGATATCAGAATTGCTGGTTTGATCGATATTCAGGCGGCGGATGGATTAGTTCTGCTAACCAATCAGTATCGCCCCAATCTTTCCTTGTCGGGGGGAGTTATTACTATACCAGGAATTTTTACGGATGATTTTAATGGCGGTTTTTTGGGTAACAGTGGCTCCGTTTTTATTGACTCTAGAGGCAATATAGAAATGGGTCAGATTGATACCAGCAGCGTTTCCGGAAATGGCGGTGAAATTATGATTATTTCTGACCAAAATATTACCTTTACAGACAATGTTGATTCTTCGGTTCGACCTAATTTTGGCTTAGGGTTTGGTGTCGGCGGCAATATTACTGTGACGGCTCAAGAAGAAATCGTTCTCCCTAGTGTAAATAGTTCAATTCGTAGCGTGACTCTAGGTCAAGGCAAGGGCGGTGATATTGAGATTAATACTAGGTCGCTGTCCCTCGTGGATGGAGCTAGAATATTTACGGTTACTCAAAGAGAGGGAGAGGATTCAGGTCAAGGGGGTAATCTGACAATTAATGCTAGCGAATCTGTAGAATTAATTGGTGTAGGTATACCTCCAGGTAGCAATCAGCCGATAAATACCAGTTTGCAAGCGAGGACTTTGGGAGATGGTGATGCTGGCAATTTGACAGTAAATACGAAACAGTTGATTCTGCGAGATGGTGGGATACTATCAACGACTAATTGTGGAAGCGGTGCAGTTAGTCGGTGTGGTACAGCGCAGTCAGGAACATTGAGAGTTAATGCGTCTGAATTTATAGAATTGTCGGGTACACCAGACATAGAAGATCCTCGTCCGAGTCCCAGTGGTATTTATAGTCAGAGTTTGCTTGATGGGGATGGCGGAGATATATTCGTTGAAACAAGGCGATTGATTATCCGGGATGGGGCGGAGATTGCAGGGGCTACTGAAGATACCAGTAGTGGAGCGGGTGGAAATGTCACAGTAACTGCCTCTGATTTAGTAGAATTAAGTGGCACGAGACCTGATGGAACACCGGGCGGTTTGTATACGTTCACACTTAGTTCTGGAGATGGGGGAAAACTGACAGTTAATACAAGACAATTCATGGCGCGAGATGGCGCATCAGTCGCAAGTAGTACAGGTAGTACCGGAAATGCTGGAGATTTGGAAATAAATGCGTCTGAGTCTATGCAAGTCATTAATGCAGAGATTCGCGCCAGAACGACGTTAGATGTTGTGGATGCGGGTGATGCTGGCAATTTGTTGATTAATACGAACCAATTAATCGTGCGGGAGGGCGGATTAGTTTCAGCTAGCACATTTGCTTCAGGTGAGGCGGGAACGTTAACAGTGAATGCGGATGATTTTGTCCAGGTTATTGGTACTTCCGCTGACGGTGAAACGTCCAGTCGTTTGTTTTTGGATTCTACGGGTAGCGGTAATGCTGGAGAATTGGAGATTAATACAGGAACATTAATGGTTGAAGAGGGCGGGCGAGTTTCTGCAACGACATCAGATCAAGGTCAGGCGGGAAATTTGATAGTTAATGCTGATTTTGTGCAAGTTATTGGCACATCAGCAAATGGTGAACTTTCCAGCAGCTTGCTATTTGATACGTCAGGTTCGGGTGATGCTGGCACATTAGATATTAATACGAATCGATTAGTGGTTCGAGATGGGGCGAGAGTTTCTGCGGATACCTCTAGCACGGGTGAAGCGGGGAAACTGAATGTAACGGCGACTGATTCTGTTGAGGTTATTGGTACATCGGCTGATGGAACTACTCCTAGTAGCTTATTATTTGATTCGTCGGCTTCTGGAACCGGAGGAAATGCGGGAGAATTAACGATTGATACGAGTCGGTTAATTGTCCAAGATGGAGGATTGGTTTCCGCGACAACGGCGAATACTGGGGAAGCGGGAAAATTAACCGTAAATGCGTCTGAATCTGTAGAAGTTATTGGTACAGCCCCGGATGGAACCACTCCTAGTCGTTTATTGTTTGATTCCTTAGCCTCAGAAACCGGAGGAAATGCAGGAGAATTAACCATTGATACGAGTCGATTAATTGTCCAAGATGGCGGATTGGTTTCCGCGACAACGGCGAATACTGGGGAAGCGGGAAAATTAACCGTAAATGCGTCTGAATCCGTAGAAGTTATTGGTACATCACCGAATGGTCAAACCCCTAGCCTTTTAGTCTTTGATTCGTCGGGTTCCGGTAATGCGGGAGAGTTGAAGATTGACACAGAACGGTTAGTTATTCAAGGCGGTGGACAAATATCCGCCACAACCTTTGACTCTGGACAGGGCGGAATTATAGAGGTTAACGCTTCAGAATCGGTAGAGGTTAACGGTTCAGGAAGTGGCTTATTTTTTGAGTCTCAAAGTTTGGCGAATGCGAGAGGAATCACCCTAAATACGGGTCGCTTAACTGTGGAAAATGGCGGACAATTAACGGTGAGTGGGAGTGGTTCTGGCACGTCTGGGGATTTGGAAATTACGGCGGATTCTATCTTTTTAACCAATCAAGGACGCCTACGGGCAACAACAACTGCTAGTGAAGGGGGGAATATTCGTTTAGATGTGACCGATTCTATCATCATGCGCTTCAATAGTGAAATTGCGGCGGAAGCGTTTGGTACGGCGAATGGGGGCAATATTACGATTAATGCTGGGGGAATTGTTTTGGCGATTCTCTCGGAAAATAGTGATGTTGTGGCTAATGCATTTTCGGGTCAAGGTGGTAATATTTCAGCGACGGCTTTACTGATTGAAGGGTTTCGCCAATTTGAAGACCGCCGTACTCCAGAGAGTGATTTTACGGCGAGTTCTGAATTGGGAATTGATGGAACGGTAGAGGTTAATACGGAAACTCAACCTCAACTTGAACCGTTACCCCAGTTACAACCTGTAGACCCAATTGAAGCACGATGTCAAGTCGGTCAACGGCGTGGAAGCAGTGAATTTATTATTTCCGGGCGCGGGGGTTTACCGCCCAATCCAATTGATAATGGTGGTTATAATCAGGGTTGGGTTGATTTCCGTGATCCGATAAGTTCGACGGAAAATCGTACCAATTCAGGGGGAAATAATCCGCAGCCGGAGAGAAAATCAACTCAGATTATTGAAGCGCAAGGATGGATTATTAAGGAAAATGGAGAGGTGGAATTGGTGGCGGAAGCACCGAATCCGACGCTGTATAGTTCCTGGCAAACTCCGATTTGTCCTGTACCAAATGACGCGATTGTTCCGTAGGGGCGCACCGACACTTAAGCTCAACCCCTCACCCCCAGCCCCTCTCCCACGCCGGGGAGAGGGGAGCAAGAGCATCCGATCCCCCTTCTCCCGTGCAACAATATTTTAGTTTTGGGCAAGAAGAATACTTTTGTGATTTTATCATATTATGTGTACAGTAGAGAGCGGAGTTCTGCGATCGCCATTCTATATTTGTTGGTGGTAAGCTGTTCGGCATTTAAACCTTAATATCATTAATGGCGCAATCCTTGTAGTGCGAGCATCTTGCTCGCTACTAATACCCACTTACTACTAATACTCACTTACTACTAATACTCACTTACTACTAATACCCAATTTAAATGCATTACAGCTTACAGCGCAAAGCGCTGTAATAAAGTACAGTAAGTAGATCAAAGTCCCCCTTCAGATCCCCCTCCCGTCCCCCTTCAAAAGGGGGAAGCCAGAGGATGCTTCGCTTTTATTGCACGGGGGATTTAGGGGGATCGACAATGTACCGCATAGCAGAGCAAACTGCTGTAAGCTATTTCTTGTTCTGTCGCTATTGGGGGGAAAGCGTGACGATGAACTGGCGCTAAAGCGCAACTACAAGCGCAATTACGAACAAAGTTGAATGACTCTTATGAATTTATTCCTTAAATATGGGCTGATTGGTGTCTGTTTTACTCTGTTGATTGGCTTGGGTCAACCTTATCTCATTGGTCAATCGGCACTTAGTACCGAACCGCCGCGAATTCTTAGCCAAACTCCTATTGTTGATAGCAAGACTTTAATTGAACAAGGTCAAGGGTATTATCAAAATGGACATTTTATAGAGGCGGTAAGTCTCTGGCAAGATGCGGTATCTCTATTGGCTGATGAAGGGAATCAACTTCAACAAGCGCGAGTCTTAAGTTATCTGGCTTTGGCTTTCCAAGAATTGGGAAAATGGCAAGAGGCGAAAGACGCGATCGCGAAAAGTTTCAACCAACTCCAATCTCTTCCAGATTCCCCCGAAAAAAGCCTCATTTTGGCTCAAGTTCTCAATAATCAAGGACATCTCCAACTCTCTCTGGGAAACCCTGCTGATGCCCTAAAAACCTGGGAAAAAGTACATCGCCTTTACATCCGCTGGGACGATGAAATTGGAAGCATTGGTAGCTTAATAAACCAAGCTCAAGCGTTGCAAAATCTAGGACAGTTACGGGAGGCATTTAAAACTTTAACTCTGGCAACATTACACCTGCAACGTCAACCCGACTCTTTGCTTAAGTTCACGGCTTGGTCTAATTTGGGAGAATTGGTGCGAGTTGTGGGTAACTCTAATTATTCAGATCCGAATTGGTCGTTATTAAAACAGTATTTTAAGTTGGAGAATTTAACTAATTTAGAGCAATCTAAACAGTTGTTAGACAAAAGTTTGACTCTGGCGCAAAAATTGGAAAATTCCCAAGCTATTGCTGAGGCTTATTTCCAGTTGGGGAACTGGGCAAAGGATACTTATCATCACCAGCGCAGTCTCTACGAAAGAACTCGCCCCTCTCTACAGAATATTCAACCGGTTCTGGATGCTGTTACTCAAGCTGAGGATTATTATCAACAGGCAATAACCCAATCAAATTCGTCCCTAATTCCTCTACAATCTCAGCTAAACTACCTCAGTATTTTATTCAATACTCAATACTGGTTACTCCAGCAGCGTTATGGGTCAAATGCTCAGACATGGTGGCAGGAAAAAATTGTACCACAACTGCCTAATTTAATCGAAGTTTCAGCCCAAATTAGCGAATTACCCACCAGTCACACCACTATTGATTGCCAAGTTCAATTCTCTCAACTTCTAGTTACTTTAAAACAAATTCAGCAAACGGTTAACCAAAATACGGCACAGGTTCCCGCGATTTCCCGTCACAGCATTTGGACAAATCTGGATGGTTTATTAACCACAACCTTTGATAAAAATCAACAGATTATCCAACAATCTCATGATTTAGAGGATCGGCGCAGCGAAGCTTATGCAACCGGGATAAGTGGTAAACTTTATGAATCGACTCAAAACCTAGAAAATGCTCAATCTTTAACCAATCAAGCGATTCAAATTAGCCAATCGATTCAGGCGTGGGATATTGCTTATCAATGGCAATGGCAACTGGGACGTTTACGGAAAGCCCAGGGAAAGATTGATGGTGAATTGGGCGCGATCGCCGCCTATCAAGCGGCAGTTAATACACTCAATACGATTCGCCCAGATTTAGCTACTCTTAATCCTGATGTTCGCTTTTCCTTTCGCGATGAAATTGAGCCGATTTATCGGGAATTGATTGATTTACTCTTGCGAGATGAAACGCCATCCCCGCAAAACTTAATCCAAGCCAGAGAGGTTTTAGCCCAACTGCAATTAGCGGAATTAGAGAACTACTTACAAGAAGCCTGTGCGTCATCAGATCCGGCTTTGATTGACCAAATTGTTGATCAACACGCCCCGAATACGGCGGTTATTTATACCATTCTTTTAGATAATCGATTAGAGGTGATTCTCAAACTACCTCAGCCATCGTCATGTAACGATATTACCGATGACAACTGTCAACAAAGTACAGACGTTCCATCGCACGTCTCTACACCTAATCCCAGTCATTCTAAATCGAATCCCACTGAAATTTTGGCGGGTGGGTTGAGCGAAGTCGAAACCCAGCCAACTTTACAACACCATCGTGTCAAACTTTCCCCCCGTCAGGTGGAAGAAACAGTTGATCAACTTCGCACTCAACTCACTAATCCCCAACGGACTTCTCGCTATAGTAAAGCGATTCAAAATACCTCTCAACCGATCTATAATTGGTTAATTGCTCCCTTTGAACCCCAGCTTAAAGCGAGTGGGATAAACACCCTCGTTTTTGTCCTTGATGGTGCCTTACAAACCGTTCCCATGGGAGTGCTTTGGGATGGGAACCAGTATCTAGTTGAAAAATATGCGATCGCGCTAAATCGAGAACCCCAATTACTCGCCCCTGTACCTCTCTCCCAGTACCCCTTGCAGACGCTGGCTTTTGGACTCTCTCAGGTGCGCTCCGGTTTTGCCCCTCATCAAAGCTTTCAATCCCTCGCCAATGTGGAAATAGAACTATCACAAATTCCGTCAGATGTAACGCTACTCAATGATGCATTTACCAGTCAAGCCCTGCAAAATCAAATCAACGCTCGCCCCTTTTCTATTGTTCATTTTGCCACCCACGGACAATTTAGTTCTAATCCCAATGAAACTTTTATTTTGGCATGGGATAAACGAATTCAGGTGAATGAATTAAGTCATTATCTCAAAAGTCGTGAGGAAAGTTTACCTGATCCGATTGAACTGTTAGTTTTGAGTGCTTGTCAAACCGCTAATGGAGATAATCGGGCGACATTGGGGCTGGCGGGAATAGCGGTTCGGGCTGGGGCGCGGAGTACGATTGCGACGTTATGGGAAGTGAATGATCAATCAACGACTGCTTTTATTCAGTTGCTTTATCAACAGTTAACTAATTCCACGGAACCGATGAGTAAAGCGGAAGCGATACAATGGGTGCAAAAGAAATTCTTAAAGAATGCCAATTATCGGCATCCCTATTATTGGGCACCCTTTGTTTTAATCGGAAATTGGCTCTCGTTATTTCCAGGATGAATTTATCGCTAGATCAGGGCATGATAGTATCCACCCGTGTCAACTTAAGGTGAAAGCAATACTGGACTCTCTTCATGGCATTGCCATGCCCTATGATCACAAACTATTGGCTATTGCCTATTCTCTAGCATGTAGCGCTATAAGAGAATAAAATGGTATAGTAATACTACATTTTGCGTTTTAACTTTGAATAGCGGGTAGCCCAATATGCAACTCGAAGACTATTTTAATATTCTCGCTCCCAATGACATAAGGCTTAAAGGTTCGCGGATCGGAATTGAGACAATCTTGTATGAGTACATTTATCGCGCTCGTACTCCAGAAGAAATTGCCAAAATTTATACTACTCTTTCCCTAGAACAAGTTTATGCCACAATTCTTTATTATCTGCATAATCAAGAAACAGTTAGTAACTATATAGAAGATTGGTTAGAGTGGGGGCAAAAAATGCGGCAAGAGCAACGACGTAATCCATCACCTGTCGTGAGCAAACTCATGCAATTAAAGGCGGAAAGCGAGGCAATAAATTAGAGAAATAATGCTCAAGTATCTAATGGATGAAAATATGAATCCAATCTATATTAATCAACTGCGACGACGAGAACCAAGTTTGGTGATCCGGGCAGTTGGAGAACCCTCTACTCCGATGAAAAGCACATTAGATCCAGAAATCCTAATTTGGTGTGAAGAGCATAACTTTATTCTAGTTACTAATAATCGTACTTCAATGCCCGTGCATTTAGCTGACCACCTCAGTCAAGATCGCCACGTACCAGAAATTTTTATCTTAAACCCTGATATGGGTATTGGTGAAACAATCAATGAACTAATATTTATTGCTGAAGGAGCTTTAGATGACGAATATCAAGACCAAATTATTTACTTACCCATTTGAACCTGACAATACTCATTAACTCCCTGAAATTTTACTCTCCTAGTTATTGATATCATGATTATGTTTTTTTTAACGCAGAGGTACGCAGAGGTTGGCGCAGATGTACGCTGAGAGGGTTGTAGTTGTTAGGCAATTTTTTAGAGATGTTGTCTGGGTAAGGGATGAGTAGAACAGCTACTGTTTTTCTAGGGTGCAGCAGGGTAGAATTGGGGTTTCGGTAAGGGATTCCCAACCGATATATTCTAGTAAATTTGCCCAGGCTGTCTCGGTTTCTTGGGGCGTTTGGCGGTGCAGGTTGGCTAGTTCGGTGATGGTGTCAAACCATAAACCGTTTTGAGCATAAATGACTATTTTGTTTTGGGGCGTATCACTGTTAAAGGGGGTCTCGTTTTGTACCCGTTGAATCCAGCCATCAACAAAAAAGTTAGGTGTTGAGGGTTGAGTCTCGCAATAGATCTTCAGTGACCAATAATACCATTGTCCGGGTTCTAGTGGGGGTTCATTAGTGGGAAGGGTTAGGCTAATAATTCCGGGAGTTTGGGGGAGATTGAATTGAAAGTTGGATTGGTAATTGGTTTCATTTTCGAGGCTAAATTGGGCGACTTGAGCCGATGTTGCTGTGGCGGGAAGATAAAACCAAAATGTTGGATGTTGATTCTGGGTTAATCCCCAAACATGGGTTTCTGGTAAGCTGAGTCCGGAATTTTCTGGCGCTGGTTTTTCTAGGGTGGGGATAAAGGCGACTAATTGCTTATCGGTTTCGGAATCGGAGGGCGGTGCGTCACAGGGTCCACGGGTTCCTGAATCCGCTTGTTGTCCGGGTGTGTCTTTATCCGGTGGGGGTGGCGGTTGGTTGAAGATGAGGGCGTCGAGGGGGGATTTCTGGGCGATGATTAGAAGGGGTATGATGGCGAGGTTGAATAGTTGGTTGGTCATTGGTTGTTTGTCCTATTAACTGCGAATAATAAAGGGCTAAGGTTCCCTTACTACGAACGAATAAAGGGCTAAAGTTCCTTTACTACAGACTAAGGCGATCGCGGATGGGATTAGGGGTATCCAATAGCCGTGAATTAATAGAATTAAACTGAGTCCTGATAATAAAACTAATGCTGTACATAAGGCGAGGATTTGGTAGGGGCGTTTGGGGATTAACTGAATTAATACTCCACCGATGAAGGAACAGCCGCAAATCCATAATACTTCACTCCAAAAATTCCCCGGTTGAATTAAGGGACGTTGATCGAGTACCGCGCTGAGTATCTGACTCACCCCATGCGCCTGAATTTCTAAGCCGCGCATTTCTCCGTAGGGGGTAGAGAAGCTATCTTTTATACTGGTGGCGGTAACGCCTATTAATATTACTCGATTCTTGACCCATTGGGGATTAATTTGATTTTGGAGAACTTCGGTTAAGGTTACGGATTGGGCGATGGGTTGAGCCGCACGGTAGTTGAGGAGGATTTGTTGACCTCTAAAATCATAGCGTTGATATCCTCCCGCACGGGGGTTTAAATCGGTAAAGATAACATCCTTAAGCTGTAAGTTGCCGTTTTTGGCGGTAAATTTGGGTAATATTGTCTCGGCGGCTAAATAGCGAAAGGCGAGTTGAACGTTGAGGGCGTAGGGGGTGGGACAAGGTGAGGTTGAAGGGACTTTTTGATATAATAACTGGCGGCGTAGTGGTCCGGTTTCGGTGTTGTTGCTGTCTACTAATACGTTACTAAAGCCGAGATTTTGCCAGGGAAGATTGGGGAAGGAAGCGGTTCCTTGATCGCTTTCACTGCTAACTTTACAAATATGAATCACCTGATTGGTTTGGCGTAGATAGGTGGGTAAATCGACGGATGAGGTGATTGTACGATCGCGATAGTGAATCGGGTTATCTCGATAGATGTCTAAGCCGATTACTCGCGGTTGCATTGATTCCAGTTTCTGCAATAATTGGACTAGAATGTCATCGGATAACGGATAGCGGTATTGGTTGATATCGGCTTCGGTTATTTTCACCAGCAAGAGGCGCGAGTCTACGGCTTCGGTTGGGCGCAATCGGATTAATCCATCCAAGGCTTGTAATTCTAACCCTTGTAATAAGCCAAGCGATCGCACGCCAATTACCACCACGCTGACAACTCCACTCAGGATCGGAATTTTCCAAGCTGGGGTCTTGACAGAATGCTCGTTTTGTGCTGGAAGTTGGGATTTGACCCATTGGCGATTAAAGATGGATTGGTAGATGGGGTTATGAACCCTGAGTTTACCCTGACGCTGAACTACTAATCCAGAGAGTAGCAATTCCTGTTGGGTGTGACTCTCATCGGTGGGGATTTCTCCTCGGTGTAGGATTTGCTGATAGAGGCGAAGTAAGGGGATTGAACCATGGTGACTGAGGAGAATGCGATCGCGTATCGTTCTCAGATGTTCGGGATGATCAGTGAATTCCCAGTTTACCAGAATCTGCGATCGCACGATTTGTTTCACCAATTCCCGTTCATTGTTGGTGCGACTGATTTTCTCAATAACGCTTCTCGATACTCTCTCTAATGGAAGCCAACCCGCTTGACTGATTCCCAGGGTTTTCCCTATAAAGTTATCACGGGAATCAATACCTTGACTCAACCCACTATTCTTAATCATCCTATCCAATGGAGAATCACAGAATCGTTGCACTAATTGACATAACTTTTGGGTGAGAAACGGTTGACCTGCTGTCCAATATAATATTGATTCTAGCACTTTGCGTGGATGCTGAACTTTTCCCTCAAACCCTTGGGTTAAAATCAGGGCTTCATCTAGTTTAAACCCCTGTAATTCAATCGCTTTGCCAATATTAAACGGCGTTTTAGTTTTATCTTGGATTAAATCCGATGGGCTAGCCACTCCTAACAAAGCAAAGGTTAAACGCTGATAGCGTTTCTTTGTATCTCGTCCATTGTAGTAGGCTCGAATTAAGGCAAAGAAATCATCGGTGGGAAAGGATAAATTTAGGGTACTGTCGATTTCATCAATAAAAATGACTAAATTTTGAGGGATAATATCTAGGACAACCGCCTCAATAAATTCTCCTAACCGCTGTACAGGGGATAAGGAGTCATGTTCATCCCACCACAGTTTCCATTTGACGCGATTTGCTAGTCGTAATTCACTGACTAAACGCAAAGCAATTCCCTTATACCATTGTTGTTCGTTCGCCTGACGCCCAATCCGAGTTAAATCAACTACCGCACAGACAATTCCTTCGGCTTCCAGACGTTTTTGGGTGTGTACTCGTAAGCTTGATTTACCCATTTGTCGGGAATTGAGGATATAGCAGAATTCGCCAGCTTTTAATCCTTCATAGAGTTTTTTATCTGCTGAACGTATAACATAGCTTGTCGCATTTGGTGGTAAGCTTCCGCCTACATGATAGTCATTTGTCATTTGTCATTTGTCATTCGTCACTCTCGTTACCAAGCCGAGTCTGGAATGCTATTAGGGAGGCTACGCCTCCCGTCAAAGGCTAAAGCCATTACTACGAACCCTCCCCAAAATTAGCCAAGCGAGAACCAAAATAGTCACGATAAAGCTCACATCTAATTGTTACCTTATTTCTAGTTAGATGCACCAGCCCCAGACTTTCAAGCTGATAGGCAAGTTTTGATGCTAATTCTACATCATTATTGGTATCCACCACCTTTTTCAGCGCCGGGATCAAGGCTGGATTGTCCTGCAATTCGCGCCAAATATTTCGTAAATAACTCCCATAAATCCCTGATTCCGTCGCCGCTTCATTCAATAGCTGAGTTAAGGTCATCGTTCCCAATGGTTGTAGTTCAACCAACGCTTTTTTAATTAAACCCGGATGTCCTCCCACCCGATTTATTAATAAAGTAACATCCTGCTGACTTAATACCTGTTTATGCTGTTGAGCTAACTCAGTCACCTGTTCGGCTGTAAATTCTGATAGGGAAATCGTTCTTCCCACATTAAACGGTGAGTGATTGATATCCAGCGGAATATAAGCTTCGGTCGAATGAGACACAATTAATCGAAGTTTTTGCCAATTATCAATAATTTTACTATCTTCATGCCATGCCCGTAGCATTCCAAAGAAATCTTGTGCAATAGGTAAATGCGTAAAAAGTCGATCAACCGTGTCCAAACCTAAAACTAGAGGGCGATCAATTTGTTCTAATAAATAGTCCTGAAAATAAGCAGAACAGTTATCATTACTACTGAGATCCACATCCCAATAGTCTTGGAGTTGCAGCGGTTTTTGTAGCTGACGACTGATACTGATACAAAACCAACGCAAAAATTGATCGAGATCTTGCACCACCGATTCTTCCGGTTTGCACAAATTTAAATAGACTCTGTGATAGCCTTGTTGTTGAGCCGAATTCAACAATTTTGCCATTAACTCCGTCTTCCCCATTTGCCGTGGTGCCTTAATCCGAATTAACGCACCCGGTTCCAAAAGAGTTTGATAACAGAGGGATTCAATCTGCGGGCGTTCGACGTAAAGATGATTCGCGATTGGAGAGGGGTGAGGAAAAGCCGTCTCCTTGATTCCCCCTTTGCCATCCCCTTGACAGAGTATATATCCCTTTTTCAACCAATCTCTGACTATCTTAAACTTTCCCTTTTTATCAGTATGAAGCTGAGGACAACTGGTGACTAAATGAGTATACACTCCCTTTCCCAGCCGCCGTTGCAGCGTCACTTCACTAATATTCAAATCCTGTGCAACTTGGATATCAGAACGGGGCAAATTCCGCTCATTAAACCGAACCAAGAACGCTTGTCGCTCATCTTCTTCAAACAAATCATGAGTATCCGCGACTCGTTGTAGAAATGCATCCCATAACATATAGCTATTTTCCTGTAATAACCTGTAGGGGTGAGTTTAGCCTATAACCAGAGGATACCACCGATAACGTCTCAACAAAACCCACCCTGACTTAAGATGAATGGCACTGACTTTAGAGTTTGTAGTAAGCGCTTTAGCGCTTCTGGCACTAAAGTGCCTACTACGAACCCAGCTTAAGTCAGTGACATTCGACTTAAGATGGTGATACCTTTTGATACCTTTTGATACCTTTTGATACTTTCTGTAAATTTCCCAGCGCTAGATTAGCGGGCAAATTGATAGGTTGCGGGGGGTTAAGGGCAGTAAGTTTACTCTTTAATAAGAATAGTCAGAAAATCCACGAATTGGAGCGAGGCAAGGCTAATCTCGCCGGATTTCCCATTTTCCAAGGACAAAGGAAAAATGACAGATTACAAATACGAACCTGAGTTTGTATCGGTTTACAAATAAAACGCTAACCTCTGTACACTATGCAGTATTCTAGTCGTAGGGTGCGTTAGCGAAGAGTAACGCACCAGGTTCGCTCCAGCCCCGCCATTAAAACCAACAGAATTTAGGGCTAAGGTTCCCTGACTCCATAACAGTTTAAGGAGAAAACCATGTCTAATCGTAATACAGTATTAATTAGCGCAAAACTGATTAGTTTAATCGCTGCAATGGGCTTAATTTTGCCCACAGGAGAAGCCGCAAAAGCCGCCACATTACGAGCCTTAAATGAAGGCTCTGTTCTCAGTATCTTTGAAGAATGTCTCAACGATGGCGGCGCACTTGATACTGGGAAAAAACCCAGACCAAAACCTAGTGATGACGCCCCCTGGGATCATAGTCAAGATTCCCCCAATGATGGCGTTGATGGCGATATTATTGGCGGTAAAGATAATCGCTATGAACTCTACGGGATGTCTATCAAAGAAACAGTTGATAGCATTTTGGTTGTTCTCAATGGCAATATGCCTTTAACCGGTGTAGAGGGAACTGGCGCGGATGACGGGAATACAGGTTGGGGTGATTTATTCATCAATTTGACTGATCAAGACTTTACCACAGCAAGCGATGCGGGTGATTTATTTGCCGTTCGTTTCTCTCCCAACAGTGATTCCGGCGCACCAGAAGTGGGTTTATACGCTGATGTCACCGCCAAAAGTGTTACAGGAGAAAACAATGGTTTTGGCAGTATAGAAGACTATAATAATGCTGTGGTTACCCGTGACTGTATTCCCGGTTTATGTGAACCCAGTTTCGGGGATTTACCCGCCACAACGACCTATTTTGATCAAGGTCAAAGTCTCAACTCTATTGCATCGGGAGAGTTTATTGCCGATATTATATATCTGAGCGATTCTGATTTAATAACGGCAGGTTACGACTTAAATCAGTTTGATGGCAACCACAATATTGCGTTTAAGTTTGATAAATCCGGTATTTGCGAACGGGATTACTGTGAATCTGTACCTGAACCGGGTACAGTGTTTGGGTTAGCCACCGTCGGCTTGATTTTTGCCAGTCAAATCAGCAAACGTCAGACCCGAGTTGATTAAGTAAACACAATTGTTCATTAATACAACCGGGTCGCCCCTACAGGTTATTTCTCCCTGTCATCCCCACGGAAAGGATGCTGACCAACTGCCAGTTCTTGTTTACTTTGTCTCAAATTATGCCACAACTCTTTAATTTGTTTATAGGCAGCTTCGGGTTCAACTTTACCTGCGGTTTCTAAGTTGCAAATATAGTTTACCTTTTGCGCGAATTCCTGTAAATTAGCATTAAACACTAAATTTTCTGGTTTGACATCGCCGTAATAGCGACTGCGTGGATATAAAAACTCATCTCTATCGGTCATTTGGATCTCCTTTGATAAAAGTTATTGTCGATAAACTATAATCTAATTTCCCCTAGTGCAGTGCTGCGGAAATACTTGAGCAGTTTCGTAGATACGATGAAGCTGGAGGAGATATTAGCTGTTCAGTGATTTCTGCCTTCTTGCACTAGACTAACGCGGCGCAAGTTTCCCATCAGCGAAGTGGATCACGGATGGGTACTAGGACATCGGTGAAGAAACCAGGTTTCTTGGGGTGAAAGCTTGATAAGCTGTCATGCATTTAAATTGGGTATTAGTAGCGAGCAAGATGCTCGCACTACAAGGCTTTCGCCGTTATTGATATTAAGGTTTAAATGCCGAACAGCTTATTTCGTGGTTATCCTCATGAGAAACCCGGTTTCTCGGAATACTAAGGACAGTGTCTAAGAGGTTTGCCATCCTCATCTGACTCAGAATAATTAATGGTACAAATTTTTTAGACTTCCACCATCTACTATTGTAGTGAATTTGACCTCAACTACCCAGCATCGCCCTGGGGGACAGCCTGAAGTAGGGGTTTGGTGACCAAACCCCTACTGCACTATCCTGATTCAATGAATCTATCGAGCCAACTCTGATCATGTCTCAACCGCAAAAACTTTACGAAGGCAAAGCCAAAATCCTTTATCCGACGGAAGATCCAGAGATTCTCCTAAGCGTCTACAAAGATGATGCGACTGCCTTTAATGCCCAAAAGCGAGGTCAAATCGTCGGTAAAGGCGAAATGAATTGCGCGATCGCGGCTCACTTGTTTAAGTTTCTGGAATCTCAAGGCATTCGTACCCATTTCATCGACTGTCCCACCTCCAACCAGATGCGCGTCAAGCGGGTGACAATCTTGCCCGTGGAAGTTGTGGTCAGGAACATTGCCGCAGGGAGTCTGTGTCAACAAACTGGATTAGAGCTGGGCAAAGTCCTGCCCAAACCCTTGGTGGAATTCTACTATAAGAAGGACGAATTAGGAGATCCCTTGCTCACTCGCGATCGCTTATTACTCCTAGAACTGGCAACACCCGACCAACTTAACCAGCTAGAACAACTAGCATTACAAGTCAACCAGAGTCTCACCGCCTTTTTCCAAAGCTGCGGTATTACCCTAGTGGACTTTAAGCTAGAATTCGGCATTGATGCCAACCAACAGTTGCTCTTAGCCGATGAAATTAGCCCCGATACCTGTCGTCTGTGGAACCAAGCAGAAACTGATCCCCAACAGCGCGTCATGGACAAAGATCGCTTTCGTCGGGATCTCGGACAGGTTGAACAAGCCTATCAGCAAGTTCTAGAGCGAGTGCTAGCCCAAGACAGCAAAAAGTAGAAGGCAGAGGACACAAAGCTGTAAAGTTTATGAGGTCTGCTTTTTTCTGTGCTTGTTAACGGGTAGGCATGGAAAGCCAAGCCGTGCTAGGGGGACTTAATGGCTTCAGAGTAAGCGAGGTGATGAAAATCCTGGTATTTTGTCCTTTATCAGTTAAATGATGACATCTTAAGTTTAAAGCAACTCAAGGTCAGATCCTAAGTCAACTTAATCAAGCTTGTTCAGTAGGCGATCGCTCAACTGAATAACAAGCAGTGAACAACGGATAAAAGCTGATCGCAACCCTTGCAATCAACGTGGTGTGTGGACGTGTCAAAAAATCTGAGGATCATGCGCTTATCTCCTTTATTAACGGCAATTCTCGCTGTAACGGCTAGCATTGGTTTATCCAACTCCCCTAGCCATGGGCAAACGACTGACCAGCCTATCCGGGACTTTGACCCCAGTCAACGGGATGGGTTAAAAGACCATGAGAAAATGGGGATGCCAGACTACCCCGACGCAACAACGGCTCAACATTGGCTGAGTGAAGCCGTTAATGAAACCAGCGAATCGATAACAACCCGTCCTAGAGGTGAGGTAAAATCGAATTCCCAGCCGATTCAGGACAATCCAGCGATTCATCAAATTGAGCTGGATTCAACGCCATTAACATCGGTTCAACCAACACATCAGAGGCGAATTCATCACCATGATGTTGCTTCTCCTCGATTCGCTCAAGTCATTGACGAATCTCCACAAGAAACCAACGCATCGACAAAAGACAATCCTAGAGGTGAGGTAGAATCGAATTCCCAGCCAATTCAGGAAAATCCAGCTACTCATCAAATTGAGCTGGGTTCAACGCCATTACCATTGGTCAAACCCACAAATCATGGGGGAGTTCATCACCAAGCTGTTTCTTCTCCTCGGTTTGCTCAAGTCATTGACGAACCTCCAACAGAAACGACCGAATCAGCTACAAATAGTCCGAGAAGTAAGACAGAATCAACAATTAACCCCACAACCCTAAATCATTTAGCCCTTCATGCCATAACAACGCCAACGGTGACGCCAACGCCGCCCCTAATTGCCCAAGTTCAAGTTCCGCCAACTGACGCACCAACGCCGCCCACCAATCAGCCAGAACCACGAGTCCTGGTCTCAGAAGTCGTCATTGACTTCCAGGATTACACCGGACCTCAAGAGCAACTGGAAAACGAGATTTTTCGCGCCATTAGCACCCGACCCGGATTGGCAACCACTCGCTCTCAGTTACAGCAAGATGTGAATGCCGTCTTTGCCACAGGTTTCTTCAGAAGTGTGGACGTTGTACCCGAAGATACTCCCTTGGGTGTGCGGATTACCTTTGTCGTCGAACCTAACCCCGTACTGCGTCAGGTGGCGGTGAATACGGTTCCCCCAGCAGCCGAAGCGCGGGTTCTACCTCAGGAGGTGGTTGATCAGATTTTCCAAGAGCAATATGGTGAAATTCTTAACCTGAATGACCTCCAACAAGGCATTCAACGGTTAAACGACTGGTATCAAGAACAGGGATACGACCTGGCTCAAGTGGTTGATGCCTCAGATGTCAATGATGATGGCATTGTCACCGTGACTGTGGCAGAAGGTGTGATTGAAGAGATTGCCGTCCGCTATCTTGATGAAGAGGGAGAACCCATCCTGAATGACGAAGGTGAGCAAATTCGTTTACTCACGGCAGAGGATGAACCCATTGGCGGGCGTACCCGTCCCTTTATCATCACCAGAGAAATGCAACTCGATGAAGGGGATGTATTTAACCGCCAAATTGCTGAACGGGATTTGCGACGAGTTTTTGGTCTAGGACTTTTTGATGACGTGCGCCTCTCCTTTGCTCCCGGAACTGACCCCCGTCGAGTTGTGGTGGTGGTGGATGTGATTGAGAAAAACACAGGCTCCCTGGCGGCTGGGGCGGGAGTTAGCTCCGCCAGTGGCTTATTTGGTACAGTTAGCTATCAGCAGCAAAACCTTGGTGGCAATAACCAAACTCTAGGAGCAGAATTTCAGGTGGGAGAACGCGCCTTGCTGTTTGACCTGCGCTTTACAGACCCTTGGATTGCTGGCGATCCCTTCCGCACTTCCTATACCGTGAATGCCTTCCGCCGCCGCTCGATTTCCCTGATTTTCGACGGCGGTGATCCTGAGGTCGAACTCCCCAATGGCGATCGCCCTCGTGTGGTGCGTACAGGGGGTGGAATTAATTTTACTCGTCCCTTATCCCGCGATCTCTATCGCCGTTCTGAATGGACAGCCTCAGCCGGATTTGAATTTCAAAATGTGTCGATTCGGGACTCTGATGGTGACCTGACTCCAGAGGATGAACTCGGAAACGATTTAAGCTTCAGTGGCGACGGTGAAGACGACCTGTTTACCCTGCAACTGGGGGCGGTGCGCGATCGCCGCAATAATCCCCTACGACCTACCAGTGGTTCTCTGCTCAGATTCGGCGTTGAACAGACGATTCCGATTGGTCAAGGGAGTATCTTTCTCAATCGCCTACGCGGGAGTTACAGTTACTATCTTCCTGTAGAATTTACCGATTTCACTGAAGGAGCCGAAGCCCTTGCCTTTAACGTGCAAGCCGGAACCGCGATCGGAGACTTACCCCCCTACGAAGCTTTTTCTCTGGGTGGGAGTAACTCAGTACGCGGTTACGATGAGGGAGAAGTGGGTTCAGGTCGCAGCTTTATCCAAGCCACCGCTGAATACCGTTTCCCGATTATCTCTGTGGTGGGCGGTGCTTTATTTGTTGACTTTGCCAGCGATCTCGGCACAGGTGATGATGTACCCGGTGAACCTGCGATCGTTCGCGATAAACCTGGCACCGGCTTTGGCTATGGAATTGGTATCCGAGTCCAATCTCCCCTGGGTCCGATTCGTGTGGATTATGGGTTTAATGATGAGGGAGACAGCCGTCTCCATTTCGGTATTGGAGAACGCTTTTAACGGTTGAGGAAGTTGGGGGAGTTATCAGTGAGCAGTGAGCAGTTATCAGGAGATGGGGGAGATTGTTTAGGGGCGGGTTTCACGACTATCGTTTGAAATGGTGCGTTAGCGAAGCGTAACGCACCCTACACCCGCCCCAACTTGACCAATGACCAATGACCAATGACCAATGACCAATGACCAATGACCAATGACCAATGACAAACTACACTTTGGGTGCTGCTTTTGAACGATCAGGGATTGGATTGCACAGTGGGATTACTACCACGGTTCGCGTCTTGCCTGCTGCGGCTGGGATGGGACGTTATTTTGTCCGAGTTGACTTGCCAGGGACGCCTGTGATTCCAGCGCGAGTAGAGGCTGTCTCTACTACGATGCTTTCGACTCAGTTGAGGGCGGGAAACAGTGAGACTTGTGCTGACTCCGAGATGACGGTGAGGACAGTCGAACATCTCCTCGCCGCCCTCGCTGGGAGTGGAGTTGATCATGCTTGTATTGAAATTGATGGACCCGAAGTTCCCCTGTTGGATGGTTCGGCGTTGGCTTGGATTAAGGCAATTCAGGAGGTGGGGATGGTTGAGAGTCAACCTCCTCAAACCTCGTCTCCTTTCCCTCCCCTCTCTTCCCCCATGTCTGTTGAGGAACCCATTTGGGTAAATCAAGACGATGCCTTTGTCGCCGCCTTACCCGCACCGATCACCCGATTTACCTACGGGATTGATTTTGAGAACCCAGCCATTGGCAATCAATGGCATAGCTGGACACCGGAACAGGAGCATTTTGCTGACGCGATCGCACCAGCGCGAACCTTTGGTTTAGCCAACCAAGTTGACCAACTCCGCGATCGCGGTTTAATTAAAGGCGGTAGCTTGGAGAATGCCTTAGTTTGCGGCGATCACGGCTGGTTGAATCCGCCCTTGCGATTTTCAAATGAGCCAGTGCGTCATAAACTTTTAGATTTAGTAGGGGATTTGAGTTTATTGGGGAAATTTCCTGTCGCTCACGTCCTCGCCTACAAAGCCAGTCACACTCTGCATATTCAATTAGCGAGATTACTGGCTCAACAAATCGGCGCTGGGGATGTCAGTCGTCAATCATCAGCCGTCATTGGCAATTGATCACTACTGACAACTCAACCCTTGCTGATCCAAGTTCCTAGTGTGGCGGATGCCAAACAAAATGACTAGGATTCAATCCGCTTGCAGTCTGGATACGTTTACAGATTCACTCGCCTGGTTACTGAACGCTGCTCACTGGTACTCGTTTTTATCCTAATTTACTCATGTCTACCTTGATTGACGTTAACACTCACGATGATTCCACTGACAATGCCAACCCTAATCAGTCTGAATCATCCACGAAAACAGTTTTTACGGTTGAAGACATTCATAAACTCCTACCCCATCGCTATCCTTTTGCCTTAGTTGACCGCATTATTGAATATGTGCCGGGAAAACTAGCGGTTGGGCTCAAGAATGTCACGTTTAATGAACCCTATTTCCAAGGGCATTTTCCGGGACGCCCGATGATGCCGGGGGTGATGATTGTCGAAGCGATGGCTCAAGTTGGTGGCATTGTTTTAAAACAAATGGCTGATGTAGATGATGCCTTATTTGTGTTTGCCGGAATTGATAAAGTTCGCTTTCGTCGTCCTGTCGTACCGGGTGATCAACTGATCCTGACAACGGAACTCATATCGGTTAAACGCCGTCGTTTTGGAAAGATGCAAGCTCGTGCAGTCGTTGACGATCAGCGAGTTGCAGAAGGGGAATTGATGTTTTCTCTAGTTGAATAGCTCTTACTGGCGCTATCCCAAATTCGGGTTAGCGCTCCCGGATTCTTCATCCTGTCGCACCTGAATTTATAGAGGCGTTGGTATAAATGATTATACCTGAAATTTCTGCGATCGCTTAACCTGACATTTAATCCTACGGCTCCCCAAAATTTAGTATGTCCCCTGTTCAACCTTCCTTTGACGTACCAGCCTGTTCACAACTCAAATAGGATCGCTATATGGCAACAACACTGATTCATCCTACTGCTGTAATCCACCCTGGCGCCCAACTCCATCCGACAGTTCAAATTGGTGCTTATGCAGTCATTGGCGATAATGTAAAAGTGGGTTCACAGACGAAGATTGGCGCTCATGCGGTTCTAGAAGGACCGACGCAAATTGGCGCGAGAAACCAAATATTTCCTGGGGCAGCGATTGGCTTAGAACCGCAAGACTTAAAATATGATGGGGCACCAAGTTGGGTCAGAATTGGTGATGATAATCGGATTCGGGAATATGTCACGATTAACCGAGCAACGGGTGCGGGAGAAGCGACAGTTATTGGCAATAATAATCTGTTGATGGCTTATGTTCACGTTGCTCACAATTGCCTGTTAGAAAACTCAGTGATTATCGCCAATGGAGTCGCCTTAGCCGGACATGTTCATATTGAATCAAAAGCAACCATTGGTGGCGTTTTAGGCATTCATCAATTTGTCCACATTGGGCGTCTAGCCATGGTGGGGGGAATGAGTCGCATTGATCGAGATGTACCCCCTTATATGTTAGTAGAAGGCAATCCTGCACGAGTGCGATCGCTTAATTTAGTTGGTCTCAAAAGAGCGGGAATCAACGGCGGGTCCCTAGGAGACTTAAAAAAGGCATTTCAGACACTCTATCGCTCTGATTACACCTTCAATCAAGCCGTAGAACAACTCCATCTAATCTCTGAGCATGAACAGGTACAGCACCTACGCCTATTCTTAGAGCGATCGCAATTACCTGGGCGGCGTGGTTCGATTCCAGGGCGTCGTTTTCATCATAGTCAAGACACGGAGAAGTGTTGAGTGTTATATCGTTTGAAAGGTGCGTTACTTGCAATGGTGCGTTATACCGAGTTGCGTTCTATCATGTCATTGGAGAGCGAAGCGAAGAATCTGGACAGATGCTTCGCGTCACTCCGTTTCACTGCGTTTTGCTCAGCATGACAGATTCTACCCTAGACTGCAACTTAGTATTACGCTGCGCTAACGCACCCTACGCACTCTACATCTATGACAAATGACAAATGACCAAAAAAACAATTTTTATTAGTACGGGTGAAGTCTCCGGTGATTTACAGGGTGCAATGCTCATTGATGCCCTTAAAAAACAAGCCACAAAACAAGGAATCGAGTTAACGATTGTGGCATTAGGGGGCGAAAAAATGGCGCGGGCGGGTGCTACATTATTAGGAAATACAACTGATATTGGCTCAGTTGGACTATTAGAATCTCTGCCCTTTGTTCTACCCACATTAACCATTCAGCGTCGCGCAAAACAATACCTTCAGAATAATCCTCCAGATTTGGTAGTCCTGATTGACTATATGGGACCCAATCTCGGTATTGGCAAGTTTATTCAGCGTCAGCTTCCCCAAGTTCCTGTGGTGTATTACATCGCCCCCCAAGAATGGGTTTGGTCACTATTTCCCCAGAATACAGCCACAATTGTGGAAATGACGAACAAAGTTTTAGCAGTATTTCCCGAAGAAGCCCGTTACTTTGAAGAAAAAGGGGCATCGGTTCATTGGGTTGGTCATCCCCTAGTCGATCGTATCCAATCCTATCCCAGTCGGGAGCAAGCGAGGGCGGCGCTAGGGATTAAACCTGATCAAACCGCGATCGCACTTTTACCCGCCTCCAGACATCAAGAAATCAAATATATGATGCCGATTATCTTTTCCGCCGCCCAGCAACTTCAAGCGAAGTTATCGACTTGTAGAGACGTGCCATGGCACGTCTGGGGAGTAGGGGGAGATAAGTCAACAGTCAATTGTAGGGGCGGGTTTAGCCACTCAGATAAGCTTGTCACTGATAACTTATCAACAAAACCCGCCCTTATTCAAAAGTCAAAACTTGCCCAATCCCCAATCTTTTGGATTCCCCTATCTCATCAAGCCTATCGCCAACCGATTGAAAAAGCCATAAAAGACTATGGACTTCAGGCGACATTAGTGACAGAAAATACTCAGGAGGTACTGGCTGCTGCTGATTTAGCAATCACTAAATCTGGTACAGTGAATTTGGAATTAGCGCTGCTAAATGTTCCCCAGGTTGTATTTTACCGCGTCAGCCCGTTGACCTACTGGATTGCCCGTACTTTCCTCAACTTTTCCATTCCCTTCATGTCACCCCCAAATTTAGTCGTGATGCGTCCCATCGTCCCTGAATTACTCCAAGAAAATGCGACGCCAGAAAATTTAGTTCGAGAAGCAATGGAACTGTTATTTAATCCCCAGAAACGTCAACAAACCCTGAAAAGTTATCAACAAATGCGTCAATTATTAGGGGAAGTCGGCGTATGCGATCGCGCGGCGTTAGCGATTCTCCAGCTAGTTCACCCCGTAGGTTCGTAGTAAGCGCTTTAGCGCTTCTAGTGGCGAAACCCAACATGACCAAGGTTTTCCTTGGGTTGAGCGAAGTCGAAACCCAACCTACAACTGTTAAAATGGGCGCACGCCATGCGCCCCTACAATTCTAATCCTTTGAGGAAATATGCCGTCTGTGTAGGGGCGGGTTCACCTTCATTGGTGTCAACTTAAGCTCAACCCCTCACCCCCAGCCCCTCTCCCACGCCGGGGAGAGGGGAGTCCGGAGTTGGGGTTAGGGGATGAGGGGAATCTATCAAAGGGATAATCAACCGGAATTTGGTATAAATTAGGTATTCCCCGTTCCCTGTTCCCGTTGAGGAATTGAGGTATCCCCATCTAAACTTACTTATGCACTCATCCCAGCAATCTTGCCCGTTTTCTGCGGGGTCAATGATTACTGACCCCCAATTCTTTGTCGGGCGGCGAGAAGAATTGGATATTATTACCTCGCGTCTGGTTAATGATCAACCGACGAGTATTAATGTCGTGGGAGAACGTCGGATTGGTAAATCATCGTTACTCTATCACTTTTTTCAGACCTACGAACAACGAGTTCAGGCGGCTGGCAAAAATCCCAGCAATTATGTGGTCGTTTACTTGTCATTACAAGCCGCGCAATGCCGAAAAGAAACCAGTTTTTATCAGGCAGTTGCCCAAGCGTTAACCAATCGTCCTGTGGTACAAGTAAATCCGGCGTTAGTTGTACCATTACAAGCGGGGACGCTAGATCGAAATGGGTTTTCAACAGCAATTGAGGCATGGCAAGCCCAGAAAGTTTTGCCCGTGTTGTGTTTGGATAAATTTGAGGAACTGTTAGCGAAACCGGATCAGTTTACCGATGAATTTTATGATAACTTGCGGTCATTGATGGATCGCAATGCCTTAATGTTGGTGATTGCTTCCTATCGGAATTTGGATGTGTATAAGCGCAAGCATCGATTCCTTTCCTCGTTTTTTAATTTGGGTCAGGTTTTGCCTGTGGCAGGAATTACGGAAATAGAAGCAACGGATTTAATCCGCTTACCGGAACATAAAATAGCGGGGGCGACGGCGGCGTTGAGTTCAGAACGGCAGCAATTAGGATTAGCTTGGGGTGGACGACATCCTTTATTATTGCAATTGGCAGGATTGTGGTTATGGGAGGCGCAAAAACAGAATCGTCCGGATGAATGGGCGAGGCAGAAGTTTGAATTGGAAGCCCAACGGGTTCCTCATTCAGGGGTGACAATGCGGCGGTTAAGTCGTCCGATGCGTTTGTTATTGTGGTTGCCGATGAAATTGGGACGAATGGCGCGATTTGTGGGGGATAAGTTGGATGATACGAGTAATTTGATTGCGGGAACGGTTATTTTAATTGTGGCGATTTTGGTGACATTAAAAATAGTACCATTTGAGGAATTATTGCAGCGAATTAAAGATGCGTTGGGGGGATAGAGATGACGCAGATATCTACAGTTAGGAAGTTTCGCCGCTACTGTCTAGACTGTTTACGGATTCTCTACTGGGCATATTTTAAACCGTTTACATTTAAGCGCTGGTTGCGGGAGATTCATCCAGATTTGACACTATATAGCAATCCTTTTCTCTTGCAAGCCGAGTTTCGCCGTCATCCCCGTCTGCGTCGCTATGCTGATCAAGTTTGGTGGTTATCTGTATTTGTACCCTTGCTGATTATGCTATTGATTGCACCGATTTATTCCCTGAGTGCAGGTGAACCCTTTAATTGGCAGAAAAGTAGCCTATTTTTTCTGGGTTGGTTGATTGGTTTAGTGATCGCGCGGGGAGGAAATGAATGGTTAGGTAAATGGTTTTATTGGTTTTTTTTATTTTTAGGGGGTGTCACTGTAGCTGGGAATGTGCTTTCGCGCTTGGCACCGGAAATGAGGGAGCATCCCATTTTGGCAAATAGCCGGGAAAGGTCGATTTTTAATTCGCGGTTATTACTCGCGAATTAAATCTCCGTGTATACTTGAACGACTCAAGGTGACATAATATAGATGGAGATATTCACAAAGTTTACTGATG
>NZ_JAVJNP010000231.1:0-48175 GCF_040217205.1 Coleofasciculus sp. A1-SPW-01
CTAACTTCTAAAAGCCGAAACGCCCTATTTTTCGTTCTCACTCTTCCTTGTCTACGGTCGCTGAGCGAAGTCGAAGTGATGGTCTACCTGTCTTCCAAGTCTAGCCTAAACCCCCATCTTAAAAAACCTACCCTTGTGAGCTCTCCCACGCCGGGGAGAGGGGTTCGAGATGTTATGCCAGAAGCTTCTTTATACCCCTTCTCCCTTGATGGGAGAAGGGGTTAGGGGATGAGGGTGAAATGCTTGCCAATATTGCTTTTAGCGCTTAAGTTGATACCAAGGGGCAATGCCGTGCCCCTACTATGGTCAACTGCGAAACAATCGCGTATATTGAGTTTCATGAGCCATGCTAGAGAGCGCTAATCCCCAAGTGCAACTGTGTAACTGTTCATCATCTTCTAGGGCTAAAATGTTTTGGCTAGCACCCGATAGCTGAGGGGCAAGCTCCAGCAGCAGTTGTTGTCCGGCGGTTTGACCCAGAGGAATCAATTTGACACCTGTATTAATTAGATTGGATGCCCAACTGTGTAAATAGCCCAATAAAGCATCCATGAGGTTAATTTGCCAGTACGCGGCTGCAATACCAAAGGCGATCGCATAATTGCAGGGGGTTCCCACTACCCCCGCCACAGACTGAAGTTCCGGTTCTAACTCCACGAGTAAACGGATCAGGGAATTGCCCATTTGCCAACTTTGCGATCGCAACTCTGAGGTTTCCTTCGCCGCACTCGCCCAAGCATTCCAATACGGCAACGCCTCTAAATCGTCAGCCTGGAGACTCTGATACGCTCGTACCATCATAGCGGCTTCTAAACGAATCGCTCCATACCTCAATTCTTGGTCAATCCAGGCTTTCAATCGTTGTGAGTTATCAATTATCCCCTTTTCTACCAGAATTTCTAATCCTTCTGAATAGCTATAGGCACCAACGGGTAAAGTGGGACTCGCGAGTTGCAACAAATGCAATAGATGATCATTGGTCATTTGTCATGAATTCAAAGGGAACGGCACTAACTTTAGCGCTTCTAAAGGTGTCCCCTAATTTTACTAAAAATCCAATCGGGAATAGCATGTTCTGTGTCATATACATTGTCATACTTTTGTTCAATCTGCTGCCAATTAATTGAATGATCGACTAAAACGTCAGTTTTGAACATCTCTATGGCTTTGCCAGACAAGCCTTTCTCTAAACACTTTTTCATCGCTAATCGACTTTCATCGATTTCCCCAATACATTCAAAAGGTGTATGTTCGCCAAGTCCAACCATTTCTCGAAAAATGGGGAGTAAATCATCATCATCAAATAGATTTGAGCCAAATACGGCATCGACAGAGGCTGGCTCGAATGCCGCCATTAAACCTAGCCACACATAAGCACACTTAGGACATTTTTTGCACCAAGGCTTTTGGATATTGCAAGAATGTATTTTGGGCAGCACCTCCGGATATTTGGTCAGATTCTTGAAGATGCGGAAGTCATATATCGGCTGTAAGATACTAAAATAGGTGAAGTTAGATAAGAGATTGGCTTGAATAAATTGATTCAACTCTTTCTCGGCTTCGTAGCCTTTCCCCCATTGATGGTTGACTTCTTTGCCGAGTTTATCCCAGAATAAGTTACCCGTATTGGCACTTTTTTCATGGGCTAATGCCAAGTCGTTATATCCGTGATTCAGCATTAGCGGGAGAGCCTCAAAGATAGACACAGGAGTTTCGGGAACGGTAATTCCTGAAGTGTCGGGGAAATATAGCTCAAGCAAGGGATAGTCAAGAAAGTCATCATAGATAGAAATTTTATGCTTTTTAATCGGGGTGACATGTTCTAAAACTCCCGATATTAAATGATGTTGAATATCGGCTTTGCCATAAACAGTGTGAGAGTATTGCATTGAGGCAAAGGGAATATCGGCTTCTTGTAGTAATTTTAGAGCGACAATACTATCCTTTCCACCACCACAGCCAGTAAGTACGGTAGAGTTGTTACCCGATATAGGGATGGGTTGACTGTTGGCTAAACTAAGTCCGGGATAGATAATTTCTGGACCTGGGTAGTCGGTTATATTGTTTTCATACCAATGTTGACCAAAGACTCCTTGATATATCGTGGTAAATAAGTCTAAAACGGGTTTGTCTAAATTTTTAGCGATAAGACTAATATCATAATAGTTGGGAAATAGTGAACACAGCTTCATTCCTTCAAACAAGGCAATATAAGCGGCGATTCGAGCGATTAATGGTTGAGAATATTTGCGGGTCAATATGTTGAAAGACAGATCATGATAAAAAACTTTAGTTGCAAATTTAAAATCATCTGCACTATAGATAATATCCAGATGATGGTCATGAATGGTTAATTGATGTACTTTTATGGTTTCTCTTTTCATGTTCAGTCGTTCAGTTGATTGGGTTAAGGGATTGAGCTTAAGTTGACACGGGTGGGCATTGCCGTGTCTACAAGGGATAGGAAAGCAGAAGCAGAACAAATTTGATTATAGCTTAGGGGGTAAAAAGACAGATTTTGTATTACGATAAAGGAGATTTGCTATATTTTGCAAAAAATTATAGTTGTTGACAATGAACTTAGAAAATAGACAAAAAGAGATATATGGTTCTCAAACTTGTCAAGAATTGACTGACTATTATAATAAATGGGCAAAAGACTACGAGCAAGAACTGGTCGATGATTGTCGCTACATCGCTCCTGAGAAAGTCCTAGCAGTATTATCTCAGTTTGTGTCCAAAGATGCCAAGATTTTGGACGCTGGTGCTGGTACAGGTTTGGTTGGAAAGATTCTATACCAGAAGGGTTACTCTAATCTAGAGGGGATAGATATTTCTGCCGAAATGTTAGAGCAGGCGGAAAAAAAGAATGTCTACACGGCGCTCTACCAAAAAGTTATGGGTGAACCCCTAGGCTTTCCCTCTGACTCCTTTGATGCTATTGTCAGCGTTGGTGTGTTTACCTATGGACATGCACCAAGCTGTTCTTTTGACGAGCTACTCCGGATTGCCAAGCCTGGAGGATACATTATTTTTACCTTGCGTCTTGATTTTTATGAGAACAGCGATTTCAAACAAAAATTGACGGCATTAGAAGAGTCTGGTAAGTGGACGTTAGTAGAAATTAGTGAAAAGTTTTCACCTCTATCCACAGCTAAACCTGATGGCTATTATCGAGTTTGGGTATATCAGGTTAGCTAGTCTTATACTAAGTTGCATTCAAACAGGTAACTTATCCCCCCTCTCCCTCTCAAGTAGAACTAGATTCTACATGCTTACTGCAACTTAGTATTAGTAAGGACAAGGAGGAATAGGTGCGATCAGATCGATGGCATTACGTAAATCCTCCTCCTTAAAAGGTTCGTGAGGAATTAACTGTAACTCCTTGACGTTCAAAACCGCGTTATCTTTGATGTCTAAGATTGTACTAACGTTTCTTGAGGATTCCCTTTTGATACCATAGTGAGTCCCCCATGATAGTTGAGTAACTTGGAGTCATCTTTGCCAATCTCAGCCAGACGCACTTGCCAATCGGAAACTTCCTCGTAGCTGAGGTGATGAGTATCACAACTCGCTGTCCAAAACTCTCCGACAACCGAAGGATCTTGAATGCGGAGCAAACCAGACTTGGTTAAATAGTTCCATTGGGGGGTTCCTGGTATGGGAGAGATAGAATAAGAAGCCACCTGAAATTCCAGATCGGGATTAATCGATTTTAAATCTTGACGAAGGTCTAATATGGAGTCCTCAAGATATGACAATTCCTCGTGAGAGTCTTGGGCTAATCCCACAATCACACCATAGATCAACACAGGTAAACCGGCTCTGACAATAGACCGCAGCATATTAGCATGCTGTTGCCAAGGCAGAATTTTGGCATAAGGCTGTTTGCCAACAACAGGGCGTTCAGCCGGAACATAGGCGAGAAAGCTACCCACTTTGCCATCCCAACCCCAGAGTGCTTCCACTAACTCTTCATCGGGAGTTAGGTCACTATGATCGTAGTTGCGTCCACGACCAAGGGTTGCTTTCCTGAGTTCCAAACCATTGGGCCATAATAAGGGCATCCCGATCTCCCTGGCTCCTCGGGTAATTTCCAGGATTTCGTCTCGTCCACCAGGAAAAAGAATACGCCCCAGGAATTGATCAGCAACCATCACCGTTGACTTGGCTCCCGCTTCTTTCTGGATTGCCAGCCACTCCAGCGCCCTTTGGGGTGTCATCCGGCGATAACCTGTACCGTAGGTGGGTGTCTGACAAAAATCACAGGTGCGATCGCAACCAATATCTGAGAAAATCGAGCCGATAGGCAGTAAGTCTTCGAGAAAACGCTCTCCAGAATACTCTGTACCGAAACATTGCCTAGCAACTTCTAAGGAGGGTAAGGGCCAATCTTGGGGATTCAAGGCTGGATTTCGCTTCGCATATTTCGTCCCATCGGCAAAGAGAACCCCATTGAGTGGCTCACGAGGTGGTTTACCCAGGACATGATCGAAAATCGCCCAATTCGCACCACCAGATTTGTCTAACACAATGACTGTTGCACCAGCTTGGAAATAGGGTTCAGGTGTCGCGATCGCATCAGAACCCCCGACAACAATGGGCTTTCCTCCCTTTGCCAGGTGTTTAATTACCATACAGGCGATCTGCTGCTCCTGCATAAAGTTAGCGGTAACACCCCAGGCTTCGTAAGCCTTTGGATCGACATCCCAAATTCTTTTGCCCGAATACACCTTTCTTAGTGTCGCTCCCTTCCAAGTCACATGACCAAATTCTTCTTCGTAATCTCCATCTTTGAGATGCACCATTTGAGCATCAAATCCCCCGGCTTGCAGGTGAGCCAGTAGAACTTGTTTGCTGAGTAGAGGGTTGCGTTTGAACATCGGAGTCCAATTCTTGCCATTGGGATCGTACAGTCCCAGGGTGGGAACTTCTACCAGTCCAATTGTTGGCGCTTTGTCGGATGTTAAGGTCATCACAGTCTCCGGTTAATCTTTGATAGTTTGACTTAATTTATAATGGGCTGAAACGGTTGATTTATTCTTTACAATTGTTCATCTCATCTATTTTTCCTCTTCTAAGTTTTGAGCAATCCGAAACCCTGCATGTTGATAAAAATTGCGGCGGAACCAATTCCGACAGGAAGTCGAGGCGTAGGTTCCTGTACTTGCCCAAGACCCGCCTCGCATTATTTTATGCTGAGTATCAAAAAAGGGAGCCGAATAATCTTCATAAAGGGGATGGGGTTTGAATCCTGGTAGAGGTTTGAAATCATCACTCAGCCACTCCCAAACATTACCTCGAATATCATAGAGTCCAGAAGGACTTTTAGCTGTTTCTACACTACCCACTGAAGTAGGGGAATTAAACTTAATATGAAGATTGAAATCCTGATCGTCCTCACAGTTAGCCGCCGCCATAGTCCACTCAGCTTCACTCATTAAGCGAACTCCCTTACCCGTCCAGCGACAGTAAGCCATGGCTTCATCGTGATTAACTTCTACGGGCCAATCAAGGGGTAAGTCAATTTCATCAAACATGGCTCGATAGTTGTAGCTTCCATTACTCGGTATCCAGAACTTAGGATGTTTGATGTTATAGTCACTCTTCCAACTCCAGGATTCTTCATCCCAAAATTCCCGATTGTCGTAGCCATCCTCTTCGACAAACTTGAGGAATTCTCCGTTGGTAATCAGATACTGACTGGCTAAAAAGGGTTTCACCTCCACGTTTCGACTGCCATATTCGCTATCCCAGCCATAAGTCGGAGCATCTTTGGGTTTGCCCAGTTTAACGACCCCACCTGGAATCTGAATCATTTTATTGGCGCAAATCTTACCATGAAATGTGGCATACTGCCAAGAGTCCGGACGTTTTAGCCTTTCGATGGGCAGTTGTCGAATCAACATGGAGGAGGTTTCAAAATGAATCCGGTTGTGTTCCATTCCCATGATCAGCGCCCAGAGGGGATGATTTTGGTTAATGGGGAAATTTAGTGGTGTATTGTGGATAAAGTCTGTAACTTCGGCTTTGGCTTTATCTCGATACCGCCATACATTGTCGAAGTTAGCCGCAAAGCGGTAGTTCAGATGATCCAACATATTCAGATTGAATTGGGCGGTTACTCCCTGAGCATCATTGTAAGCCGCTTCCAATACCTGTTTGGGCTTTTGTAAATCGACTCCCAGTAAGAAATACTCCCCCACATCCAAAGCCTCAAGAATTTGGCAGAAAAAGCGATCGCATTCCTGTGGTGTCAAATTTCCTAATGTACTTCCTACGCATCAAGCAACTGGCGAGTTTTAGTTGAACTCCCACTCCCGAGTTCCACAAGTTCGCACGCTCCCGTCTTCTGGGCTATTTCACCAGCATACTGGCGGAGAATCCAGGTTTCTGTGCGAGTGGGTTAATATTCTGGTAACTCACAGATTTTCTCAAATAACTGCGAACCCCGGTCATCATAGAAGTATCGCGGCGGTAAAGATTTAGGCGTTTGGGTTAATCCGCTAATAATATCTTGTCCATCTATACTATTGGTCGGCAGGTTTAAATTATTATTAAGGTAATTAATTTCCAGACGATCTTCACGCTCGTCCTGGGAACCAAGATTCTCCTGGGTTACTTGAACAATTGTCAATGCATTACTCCCTTATACAATTTAGAATGTTCAAATACTATCATATCTGCTAGTGATTTTAGGCAGAATTGCCAGGTAAGCACCAGAAAATTCCCCCATCTCCCCGACGCGCCGTGGCGCGTCTCTACCTTTTAAGGTGTAGATATACCGTAGGGTGGGCAATGCCCACCAACCAAAATTTCAGTCCTATTCTCCTTAAGGTGTAGGATTTGGATAGCGGGCGTGAATAGCATTAATTTCTGCCAAGATATCCTGATCTAATGTCACCTCAGCCGCACTCAGATTTTCCTTAAGTTGTTCGATAGTAGTTGCACCGATAATTGTACTGGTGACAAACCAACGCGATCGCACAAATGCTAAAGCTAACTGGGCGGGTGTCAGGTTGTGCTTATGGGCAATGTTCACATACTCCTTCACCGCTTCGGTTAGATTGAATTTCTCATACCGCCCCCCAAATCCTTGAAATAGGGCTAGCCGTGACTTTTCTGGGATACCGTTGAGATATTTACCCGTCAGCAAGCCAAAGGCTAAGGGACTATAGGCGAGTAACCCAACCTGATTAAATCGACAGGCTTCCGCCAGGTGAATATCAAAGATGCGGTTAACCAAGCTGTAGGCATTTTGAATCGATACCACTTTGGGTAATCCTAGATGCTTGGCAACATGGGAAAACTCACATACGCCCCAAGGGGTTTCATTACTCAACCCCAAATAGCGAATTTTCCCAGCTTTGATGAAATCAGCGAATACCTCCAGTTGTTCAGCAATGGGTACGGTGTCCCGTTCATGCTTGGGATCATAATCAGGTGCGCCAAATAAGGGAACATAGCGATCGGGCCAATGGATTTGATAGAGGTCAATATAGTCAGTACGCAGGCGCTTAAGACTGTCTTCTAGTGCCTGCTCGATATTCGGACGGTCAATCCGGTGGTTTTCGCCCCGAATCCAACTCATCCGAGACGTGGGACCCGCAATTTTAGTCGCCACAATGAGCTGATCGCGCTGTTGCTTAACTAACCACTCGCCAATATACTCTTCCGTCTTCCCCTGAGTTTCCGCCCGTCCCGGTACAGGATACATTTCTGCGGTGTCAATAAAATTCACTCCTTGGGAAATCGCGTAGTCCAGTTGCTCTCTCGCATCGTCTATCGTGTTCTGCTGACCATAGGTCATGGTTCCCAAGCAGATTTCTGAAACCCGTAGGTCGCTTTCCCCCAGTTGTTTGTACTCCATACCTGATTATTAAATAATTGTCATCCTTCTATATTAATACAAAATATTAAGATGCTATTCAAATCCAGGAATTATTAATTTTTTTTGAGTCTAGGTTAAATCTTAATTATCATCGAGTAATATTTTATTATTATCAGGTCAAATAAAAATACTCAAAGGTTAACTCCATGCCTCTTATTACAGCCATTCGCTCTTTTTTAAAACATCCCCAAGCCATTCCTAAAAATATTTTTATGCGCCTACCGAAGACAATTTCTCACGAACCCCATATTTTCGTGTTTGGTGCGCCTCGCAGTGGCACAACCCTGATGAAATTAATCTTAGGCGCTCATCCTAATTTGAGTAGTTTTGGGTATGAAACTGGCTTGTTTATGTACCGAGATATTTATGGATTTACTTATGAAGGATTTACCCCTACAGACATAGCATATTTAATTGAGCAGTCCCCAGATATTGTGCAATTTTACGATAAATTCACTCAACAGATCACTCAACAAACAGGAGGTCAGCGTTTTATTGAAAAAACTCCCCAGCATGTTTTGAGGCTAAAGTTTTTATTAAAGCACTTTCCCAACGCCAAGTTTATCAATATGTTCCGTGATGGTCGAGACGGCTATTGTTCAGCACGTCATCACCAAAATGTTCCCCAAGGAAAAAGTATTGTCCGCTATGCGTCCTACTGGAAAAAATGTGTAAACGCGAGACTAAACCAGGGAGAGAATGACAATATATTTGACGTTAAGTATGAAGACTTAACCAATAACCCGGAACAGGTAGTTAGGCAAATCATGAATTTTATTGGGGAAGAGTATGATGCTAGACAGATCGAGCCTCAATACTATTCCCAGAACACAATCACTCAAGATACTCGCCAAGAGTTTCGCAAACTATCCAAATCCATTGATCAGTTGAGTCAAGGGCGCTGGAAAAAAGAGTTAACGGAATCGGAAGTAAAGCAGTTTCATGAAATTGCAGGTCGGGAATTGGAAATACTCGGCTATATAAAGGATAAATTCAAGGTTGACAAAGCCCATTTGTTGAGCAGTAATTGACTTATAGCAAAAGTCGGCTCCGTTTAAATTTATAGTTTAATCCGACTAGGGCGTTGCCAGAGACTGAGGTAACTTGGGTAACACGCGATCGCAAAAAACTATAGGGATGTGAATTCGAGTCACTGAATCGAAATTAAAGACTAGAAACGACTGATTTTTCGTTACACTGAAGTCATAACCTGATTTAAGCAACACCCGACACAACTCACCTGCCAATGACCACTGCGGAAGCTGTTTACCAACTTGTCAAAGCTTTGCCCGAAGACCAAGCCAATATGGTGTTGGCTTTTGCTGAGTTTTTGCGCCTAAAAGTTCAGTCGCGCCCATACCATACATCACTATTGCTTTCTAACTACTTGGGCATTTTGAGAGACTCCCCCAATTTCAACGAAGATCCCGTCGAAATTCAGGAGGTACTACGCCGTGAGTGGGAGTAAATTTTTACTTGACACCAATTTTGTAATTGGCTTGCTCAAAGGAAATGAGCAAGTCGTTAACTACCTTACGAAACATTCTATTAAGGTGAGTGAATGTGCTTACAGCTTTATCACCCGTATTGAACTCTTGAGTTATTCCCGCATCACCGAGTTTGAAATCGCTGAGATTAAAAATCTACTCAACGCCATGCAATACCTACCCATGACTCCAGCAATTGAAAATACCACCATTACTATCCGTCGCCAGTATACTCTGAAATTACCAGATGCTATCATCGCAGCCATGGCTCTGGAGGAAAATCTAGAACTTCTAACTCTGGATTCTCAGTTGGCAAATAGGATGAAAGAACTTAGACCCTAAGCAGACATGATGCCTCATTATAACTAGATATCGTAAACGCAGCCCAGTCATAATTGAGATTTAGACTAATGCTCGAACCTCAAAGATTGCGGTAACTTAGGTAACACGCGATCGCAAAAAAACAATGTCCCAGAGGCGACACATAGAGGAATGGTAAAAAGATTCACTAATGGCACCGTAATCAACACCATACAGACTAAACTAAACCCCGCACTGGCAGGTAAACTTTTAAACACAATTCCTAACTTATAGCGAAATCGTAAACGGCGACGTTCTAAGGGCGCGTCGATAAAGTCCAGACAAGTTACTGTTGCGGTGAGGATAATCCCACCAATTGCGGCGGCTAAAGTGCCAATTCCGGGTAGAATATTTAGCATTAATAAGAAAATGCCCACGCCGATTCCTAGTACCAGCTTCTTCAACTCAAATAAAATCGCCCGCCAAATATCCTGGATAAATCCCACCTCTACCGTATGAATTTGACCCGTGCGGATTTCTTCTAACTGTTCCGAGAGTTGACCATACCACGGCGCACCCAGTAAGACGCCAAATTGGACGAGCAAAAATCCCGTAATCAGCAGTAAGCCAATCACCAAGACGACATCCAGCACCCAATTAATCCCCGTCGCCAAGACGCCTAGGAAACTCAGCCAAGGGGGAAGACTCGCGATCGCATTATTCAACCATTGCGATAAACTAAGCGTAATCCGGTCAACCTGTTGCCAACCCAACAGCAGTAATCCGGCATACAAAGCAATACCGATGAACACATTCACCAGAATCGGAGTAATCATATATCCCCACAGACGGGGTGTGCGCCGGAAAACTGCCAACACGCGCAACGGGTAAGTTGCTCCCGTCACGAATCCAAATCCACTCAGTAGTCTTAACATTGTTGCTTGCTGAATTCCTCCCTCTCGACATTTAGAATGAAACCCAAATTTAAAACAACTCAGGCGTGGGAACAAGCGGGACTATTAATGCAACCCGCGTTAATCCGTATCGTTGATCATATTCGCCAACAGCTTGAGAAAACCACCTGGAAAGCCACGTATAAGGATGTACAGACGCCGATACCGGGTCATGAGGTATGTTTAGAAAAACCCGATCATTCTGTCTGTATTAACTTGTGGGAGTTATGCTTTCAAGTCTGTTTTCGCGAGTACGCCCCAGTTCATGCGGAAATAGAAAGCCAAGAGGTTGACATTGATACCAGCCTAATTGATGAAGACGGTGAAGTAGATTGGCATTCTCTGGATACTAAGGCGCAAAAGGTGATTGAGCAAGTATTTGCTGAGTTTGCATCGGTGTAATAACTTGCCGATGTCTAACGTTTGACGATAGAATACATTACGCTACCGTTGGAAACGCCACACGAACGCTAACAAACCCAACCTAAACTCCTCAAAAACAATCACCAGTAAGTAGGGTGGGTTAGGCGGTTATACCATCTCAATTGTTACCCTTTAATTTAATATCCGCCGTAACCCACCAACAACCAAGCTTGAGTAAATATTAACCAGGTATTAAGTAGTCAGACAAAAGAAAACGGCACTGTATTAATTTTTGTAAATAGCCCTCAAAGCCTTACCGTTCCCAGTTCCCAGTTCCCAGTTCCCTAATCTCAACCGTTAACTTTAATTGTGTCCACCTAATTAGGTTCATTTCAATGTTAGGCAACAGCTAGAAGGGGTTCATAGACAAGGAGCATCAACCTTTCACTGGGGATGGTTTCCATAGCATAGGTTTTGCCGTGAGCATCAGCAAAATCAACAAGATAGGCTCGACCCTCAAAATCCATCAGAATAGTGCCGACTTGCCCAGGTATTAGTCGGATTGGCTGTTGAGTTTCTTTATGGAGTGCCTGAATTTCTTCGGTTAATGCCACAACATCATATTCTTTAAAATTCATGGTTGTATCCTCACTGATCTACAGGATAGGTATTTGTTAGTCTTGGAAACTCTTCACCTGTGCGAATGATCCAACATCCAAGTACCAAAGAGCTTCCCACGTCCGTCGTCATCAAAAATTTTACGTCATACTGGGTTCCATACTCATCCGTTTTGTGAAGGGTTGCCTCATTATTGACAGCAGATTCTAATAGAGCCGTTTCTAATAACTCTTTGTTTTCTAGCGTAATCCCTAATCTATTTCTAAATAGGTTAGCTTTGTCTTTACCCTTCGGATGCTGCATATTCAGTGAATACCTCTCCAGTTTATCTCCCAGTTTGGCTCTGTATCCATTGGGTAACTTCATGTTCTGAAACACTCAAATTTAACGATTGGGATATTAGTCCAGTCGAACGCACCTCGTCCCAAGGTTGACTTGATGCGATGTAGTCCATTGTGTAAGAGTTGACCGTCTGCCCACATAGTTTAATGTTGGATGATTTGAGAGAGGAGAATTTACCTTATCTGTTCATTCTGCCTTATCTTTCGTCCTTTTGTCTTCCTCATCCGCCCTCTTTCTCAAACAGGTAGTGGCGTGACCCAACTAAAAATAGGACTTTATTTGTCGTGAGAACTTTAGTTCTCTAACGCCTATCTGGAGAGGGCTGAAGCCCTCACTACGAACCAAGGCTAATCGACCAAATAAGGTGTACCACGCTAGTAGGGTGGGTTAGGCGGTTATGCCATTTCAATGGTTACCCTTTAATTTGATGTCCGCCGTAACCCACCAATAACGAGTTAGGATGAGAATAAAAATTCACCAAGTCAATTTGCATCGGTTACGCTTCGCTCTCCTCACCCTACAAGAGCGACTTATCTTTTGTCCTTTTGTCTTCCTCTGATTTAGCCGTCATCAAACCAAAAATGTAGCTGAAAAAGGGTAAAATGATTGCCGCATTTGTAAAATTCAATACCGACGTATTTCTGATTTTTTTGAAATACTTTAACTCAACAGATTGAACTTTAATGGCAAACTTTTGAACTCTTTACGTGTTTACTCACCTATTGGTATTGGCGATCGCTTTCCATTTTTGCGTACTTAAGAAAAAGCCTTGCTGACGCTGATTAAAACAGGTTAGACCGATCGGTTCTACGGTGCAGTGAAACCCACCATACGCCCAAGTTTGACCGTAGGGTAAGGTCGAGATCTCCTCCGGCGGTAACTGAATCGTGTCTCCAGCACAAAGGATTTCTACCTCATCCGCAGCATTTAACACTAAGCCGTTTCCCCAATCGAGGGGACAATCGTCAGGTTGCGGGGGTAGAGGCTGGATAGGCTTACCTGTAGTCAGTTCACACCGTAAGTGTTCATCCATTGCCAAACACTGAATCTTACCACTGGGGGTGGCAAATTGGGGGGTGGAGAGTATTGCATCAGTTTGGGTCGCATCGGAGATCGTTGCATTTCCCGTGGACTCAGGGATTCGAGTGGCTTCCGGTTCGGAGGTTGAAGCACTACACGCGCCCAGGATCAGGGTAAGATTCAGAACGATCGCGATCGCTCCAGAGGCATGGGTTAATGGTCTAGAATAAACAAACATTGCATAGATGAAAGAAAACGGTGGGATAACTGTCGAAATTCTAACCTGCCAATCACCCCTCACCCCCTCACCCCAGGTTGTGCATAGTCATACATTGCACCTACACTAATATCTATATCCAGATTGCCAAGACAGTTATGAACAGTGCCTTCCTAACTCGCCTTCATAGTCCCCAACGCCCGGTTATTGTCTTTGATGGTGCCATGGGTACCAACCTGCAAACCCAAAACCTTACCGCCGCCGACTTTGGTGGGGCGAAATATGAAGGATGTAATGAGTATCTGGTTCACACCAAACCGGAAGCCGTGGCGACAGTACATCGCCGTTTCCTGGAAGCCGGGGCGGATGTGATAGAGACGGATACCTTTGGTGGGGCGTCGATTGTTCTGGCAGAATATGATTTAGCGGATCAAGCCTATTCCCTGAATAAAGCCGCAGCCGAACTCGCTAAAAAGGTTGCAGCCGAATTCTCCACACCCGAAAAACCCCGATTTGTAGCCGGTTCCATCGGACCGACAACGAAACTCCCCACATTGGGGCATATTGATTTTGACACAATGCAAGCCACCTTTGCTGAACAAGCCGAAGGACTCTACGATGGCGGTGTCGATTTAATGATTATCGAAACCTGTCAGGATGTGCTGCAAATTAAAGCCGCACTGAATGGGGTGGAAGAGGTGTTTCGGAAGAAAGGGGAACGCCGCCCGATTATGGTATCGGTAACGGTGGAAGTTCAGGGAACCATGCTGGTGGGAACCGAAATTGGTGCAGCCCTGGCAATTTTGGAACGCTATCCCATTGATATTCTCGGTCTTAACTGCGCCACGGGACCCGATCGCATGAAGGATCATATCAAATATCTGTCCCAGCATTCACCCTTTGTGGTGTCGTGTATCCCCAATGCAGGATTACCGGAAAATGTCGGGGGACAAGCCCATTATAAATTAACGCCGATGGAACTACGGATGGCGTTAATGCATTTTATTGAAGACTTAGGCGTTCAGGTAATTGGCGGCTGTTGCGGTACTCGCCCGGAACATATTCAACAATTAGCCGAAATTGCCCAAACCCTGACGCCAAAAGAACGTCACCCAGAATACGAACCCGCCGCCGCGTCGATTTATTCCACCCAACCCTACGAACAAGATAACTCGTTCCTCATTGTCGGTGAACGCTTAAATGCCAGTGGCTCGAAAAAATGCCGCACCTTATTAAATAATGAAGACTGGGATGGATTAGTCGCCTTAGCTAGGGCGCAGGTACGCGAAGGTGCCCATGTTCTGGATGTGAATGTGGACTATGTGGGACGGGATGGCGAACATGATATGCATGAATTGGTTTCCCGTTTAGTCACCAATGTTACCTTACCCCTAGTGCTGGACTCCACGGAATGGCAAAAGATGGAGGCGGGGTTAAAAGTTGCGGGGGGGAAATGTATCCTCAATTCCACCAACTATGAAGATGGGGAGGAACGGTTCCTGAAAGTCTTAGACTTAGCCAAAATGTATGGCGCGGGTGTAATTGTGGGGACAATTGACGAAGAGGGAATGGCGCGAACCGCTGACCGAAAATTCGCGATCGCACAACGGGCGTATCACCAAGCGATAGATTATGGAATTCCCGCCCATGAAATCTTTTTTGACCCCCTAGCGTTACCGATTTCCACCGGAATTGAAGAAGACAGAAGCAACGGGAAAGCGACAATTGAATCCATCCGCCGGATGCGGGAAGAATTACCCGGATGTCATATTATTCTCGGTGTTTCTAATATCTCCTTTGGACTCAATCCCGCCGCCAGGGTAGTATTAAACTCCATGTTCCTCCATGAAGCCATGGCGGTGGGGTTAGATGCAGCGATTGTTAGCGCCAGTAAGATTTTACCTGTAGCCAAAATTGAACCCGAACATCAAGAGATTTGCCGGAAACTGATTTATGATCAACGGGAGTTTGATGGCGATATCTGCACCTATGATCCGTTAGGGGAGATTACTCAGCTATTTGAAGGCAAAACCACGAAGCGCGATCGCACGGTGGATGAAAATCTGCCAATTGAGGAACGCCTCAAGCGCCACATCATCGATGGGGAACGGATTGGCTTGGATAATAGTCTGGCGAAAGCATTAGAAACCTATCAACCGTTAGAGATTATCAACACCTTCCTTTTAGATGGGATGAAAGTCGTCGGCGAACTCTTCGGTTCCGGACAAATGCAACTTCCCTTTGTCTTGCAATCCGCCGAAACCATGAAAGCAGCGGTGGCGTATTTAGAACCGTATATGGAAAAAGAAGACGGGGAAAATAATGCCAAGGGAATCATGGTGATTGCTACAGTGAAAGGCGATGTTCACGATATTGGTAAAAACCTGGTGGATATCATTCTCACTAATAATGGCTATAAGGTGGTGAATCTGGGAATTAAGCAACCCGTAGACAATATTATCGAGGCGTACAAAGAACATAATGCCGATTGTATTGCCATGAGTGGACTCTTGGTGAAATCCACGGCATTTATGAAAGATAACCTGGAGACGTTTAACGAAAAGGGAATCACGGTTCCTGTCATTTTAGGCGGTGCAGCGTTGACACCGAAGTTCGTCTATCAGGATTGTCAGAATACCTATCAAGGGAAAGTCGTGTATGGCAAAGATGCGTTTTCCGACTTACACTTCATGGATAAACTCATGCCCGCTAAAGCTGCCGAAGAGTGGGATGATTTAAAAGGCTTCTTAGATGAAGTTACAACGGATGAAATTCCAGACGGAACCGATGAACCATCAGAAAACGGCAAATCCGATAAACAGAAGAAAACCAAGAAGTCATCGGCGAAACAATCGGTTCCAGAGGTAGAAAATACCCGCCGTTCTGAACATATTACCTTAGAGATTAATCGCCCAACTCCGCCATTCTGGGGAACTCGGATATTGCAACCCGAAGATATTCCCATCGATGAGGCATTGTGGTATCTAGATTTGCAGGCGCTAATTGCTGGACAATGGCAGTTCCGCAAACCGAAAGACCAATCCCGTGAGGAGTATAATCAGTTTCTGGAAGAGACGGTGTATCCGATTCTTGACGACTGGAAACAGCGGGTTGTAGCGGAGAACTTGTTGCATCCGCAAATCATTTATGGGTATTTTCCTTGTCAATCGGAAGGAAACTCGCTGCATCTGTTTGATCCGGATCTGATGAATCAAGAGGGTGAGAAGAATCCAGAGAAATGGGAACCGATTGCCACATTTAAATTCCCGCGCCAAAAATCGGGACGACGGTTCTGTATTGCCGATTTCTTTGCACCGAAAGACTCCGGAATAATCGATGTTTTCCCGATGCAGGCGGTAACGGTAGGGGAAGTGGCGACTGAATACGCCAAACAATTATTTGAATCGGATCAGTATACCGATTATCTCTACTATCACGGGTTAGCCGTCCAAATGGCAGAAGCCTTAGCCGAATGGACACACGCCCGAATTCGCCGGGAGTTAGGCTTTGGTGGGGAGGAACCGGACACGATTCGGGATGTCTTAGCGCAACGGTATCAAGGTTCGCGCTATAGCTTCGGCTATCCCGCTTGTCCAAATATCCAGGATCAGTACAAGCAACTGGAGTTGTTGAAGTGCGATCGCATCAACCTGTACATGGATGAAAGTGAACAACTGTATCCCGAACAATCCACCACCGCGATCGTTACCTATCATCCCGTAGCCAAATATTTCAGCGCTTAATCTCTCAGACGAAACAGCAAATGTAGTAGGTGGGCAATGCCCCCTACCTACTGCTGTATTGATTAAGATTGTTTGATGTTTGGTAAAAAAATACTATAATTTTAGGCTAATTAAGGTTTTTAAAATATTCAACATTTATTAGGAGGATGAACACATGATAACGCCACATCAGTTAAAAAGCTTGTACGATCAAGGACATAATATAAGTGCATTTCTGCGCGACGAAATGGGTTTAGACCATAACACACGAGAGATTATTGAAATTTCCTATGATTTGCAAGCGGGAAGTTACATAACCGCTATGGAAAATGAGGAGATGGCAAAACACAAGGAAGAGTATTCCAGAGAAATAGCCCATAGAATACTTTCTTTGTGCCAACCCAGATCCATATTAGAGGCTGGTGTTGGGGAAGCAACTACATTGTCTGGTGTGTTGAAAAATTTAGGAAATGACGTCTATAGTTATGGATTTGATTTAAGCTGGTCAAGAGTCGCATATGCCCAGAAATGGCTTGATAGTCAAGGCATCACTAACACTTTGCTTTGTTCAGGAGATCTGTTCAATATTCCGTTTCTCGATAATTCCATTGATATTGTATATACCTCGCATTCTATAGAACCAAATAAAGACAATGAAAAACCTATTTTGCAAGAGTTATATAGGGTTGCCAGGAAGTTCTTAATCCTTTTAGAACCTGGTTACGAATTTGCCAATGATGAAGCAAGGCAAAGAATGGATTTTCATGGCTATTGCAAGAATTTGAAGGGAATTTCAAATTCACTTAACTATGATGTGCTAGAGCATAAACTATTTCCTTTTACTTCTAATCCACTTAACCCAACGGCAATAACTATTATTCGTAAAGACAGTGATTGTGATACAGAATTATCCTCAGGGGTTTTTGCCTGTCCAAAATTCAAGGTTCCTTTAAAAAAAATTTGCGGTATGTTGTTTAGTCGAGAAGCATTGGTTGTTTACCCAATTGTTGGGAGGATTCCTTGCTTAAGAGTTGAAAATGGTATTTTTGCAAGTAAGTACGAAGAAGTTATGAAAGTGATGGGCTAACAAGACGTATACCCAGTACTGCTCGGTTAAGGAAGGTTAAGATAACTAGATGATGGTGAAACTCTTGACCTATCATGGTTCACTATTCCCCAAAAAGGCTTATCCGAACAGTACTGGGCGTATACCTAAGTTGACGCAGCAAATCAAGCTGACCAATAGTAGAAAGATAAAAAATAGGCGAGGTATTACTGACAACAATCATTGCCAGTCGTTTGCCTCCAATGTTCTCAAATCTTGCCTAAAGTCCTCAACACCATAATGAATTGGAATTTGGCGGCGACCTAAAATTCGCTGAAATTCGAGTTGATTCATCCCCATAAATTGACTCGCTGTACCCAAGGTAATCTTTTCCTGTAGAAAAAGCAGTATAGCAATTTCTAACTTGAGATCGGCTTCAGATATACGTGCCACTTGCAGAAAATCATTGGGGAGCACTAAACTCATTAGTTCACTCTCCTCGCCTCTATATCAGTATGGGTGTATACTTAACATCAATGGTATGCTCAATAAGCCTTTGACCACTACATTCTCTCATGGTTACGCTTTACTCATTGGTGTGGGTGAATCCGCTTACCCGAAATGGTCACTTCCGGTGACGGTAAAGGATATGCACGCCATTCAGTCGATTCTCACTGACCCAAATCTTTGTGGTTATCTGAATGATGAACAGCATATCCGTTTATTGTATGATGCTGGGGCAACCCGTCAGGCGATAGTTGATGGATTAACCAGGCTGAAAGAACAAGCGGCGGCGGATACTGAGGCGACAATTATTATCTATTATTCTGGTCACGGCTGGCTAGATCAGTCTACGGGTAAATACTATTTGATTCAACATGATATTGAAGCCGTGGATATCCCCGACTCGGCGGTGTCGGCTCAAGCCTTTACGGAGGCAATACGCCAGATTTGTGCCAAACGATTGCTGGTAATTATTGATAGTTGTCATGCTCAAGGGATGGCAACAGCAAAGGATAAAATTGTACCGATTAAACTGCCCACAGATTTTGCACAGACGGCGTTACCGAAACAGTTTATTGAGGAACTGAAACAGGGTGAAGGGCGGGTAGTTTTTACATCCTCAAGAGGCACACAATCGTCTTGGATTCGTGGGGATGGGGCGATGAGTGTCTACACCTATCATTTAATCGAAGCGCTGCAAGGGGCGGGAAATCAACCGGGAGATACAGTGGTGCGGGTGTCGAATTTAATGAATTATCTGGGGAAGGCTGTACCTGAAACGGTGCAGCACGAATATCAGCAAGCACAAATCCCCTTCTTTGATTTAGCCACGGAAGATTTTGCCGTGTCATTATTGCGGGGAGGGAAGGGTTTACCGGAGAAGGGATGGGAAGCAGTAGAAGCAGATGTGGCTGAGACAATGGGGAGAATTATCGCAGGTAGAGATGTTGCTATAGCCTCAGGAACTCAAACCGTTGATAGTTCAGGTTCAGGTAATGTAAATTTCGGGAATATTGCCCGTGCTGGAGAGATTAGGATAGAGAATAGTCGAGAGGACTAAAGTCCTCACTACAAACCCATTCGTTCGTTCGTTCGTAGTCGGCGCTTTAGCGCCTCTGACGGGAGGACTAAAGTCCTCACTACAAACCCATTCTTTCGTTCGTTCGTAGTCGGCGCTTTAGCGCCTCTGATGGAAGGACTAAAGTCCTCACTACAAACCCATTCGTTCGTTTGTAGTCGGCGCTTTAGCGCCTCTGATGGAAGGACTAAAGTCCTCACTACAAACCATGACTAAGATTGAGCAATTACAGGCAATTCTTAACCGAGTCGCTACCCATTCCTACACTGAAGCCGATATTATCGCGCTGCGGGATGCGGTGATTGTTCGCGGTGACCAGATTGTGGCGCAAGAAGGGGATCACAATATTAATATCGGTCACATTGGTCAAGCTGGGGATATTCAAATTAATCCTACCTATTACGGTGCTGATGCCGAGACGATTAAGGCAATCTTACAAGAGATAGTATCAGAGCGTCAGCCTCAACCCACAGGCATTCCCCAGAATCTTCCCCTCAGTGGGGTGGTTCAGTTTGTGGGACGAGAAACCGCCCTGGCTACGCTACATCAACAGTTACAGGATAATCAGCAAGTTGCCATTTCTGCTGTGGCGGGGATGGGAGGTGTGGGGAAAACCGAGTTGGCGCTGCAATATGCTCGGCGCTATTCCCATAATCGTACAGACGTGACCGTATCAAACCTAACCCCCCAGCCCCCTTCCCTGCAAGGGAAGGGGGAGAATTCAAAGCCTCTCTCCTTGCAGGAGAGAGGTTGGGAGAGAGGTTTTCCAGATTCCGTTTACCTGGGTGGGGTGTGCTGGTTGGATGGGCGGGGTGTGGATTTGGGGATTCAGATTGTCCAATTTGCCAGGGCGTATTTACCCTTATCCATTCCAGAGGGGTTAGAGTTACCGCTTCAGGTGGCGTACTGCTGGCGAAATTGGCTACCGCCGGGACAGGTGCTGATTATTATTGATGATGTCACCGATTATCAGCAAGTGCGGCAGTATTTGCCCTCCGATGCTTCTCGGTTTAAGATGCTCATCACGACACGGTTAGACTTGGGGGCGTCGATTCGCCAGTTACCCCTGGATGTGCTGAAACCGAGAGCAGCATTGGCGTTGTTAAAATCGCTGATTGGACGAGAACGGCTGAAACCCGAACCCTGGGAAGGGCGAAAACTCTGTCGCTGGTTGGGATATCTGCCCTTGGGTTTGGAATTGGTGGGGCGATATTTGCGGCGAAAACCGGATTTATCGTTACAGGAAATGTTATCTCGGTTGCAGGCGAAACGGTTGGAACAGTTAGCGCTGAAAAAGCCGAAGTCAGAAGCTGATATGACGGCGCAATTGGGGGTAAGAGATGCGTTTGAGTTGAGTTGGCAAGATTTGGATGAGTCGGCGCAGGAGTTGGGGATAGGGTTAAGTTTATTTGCGGCTGCACCAATTCCCTGGCGATTGGTGGAGGCGTGTTTGGCGGAGATGGATGAGGAGGAGTTGGAGGAAATTCGGGATTATGGGTTGGTGAATCTGCATTTAGTGCAGCGTCAAGGGAAGGAGTTGTATCAATTACATCCCCTGATTCGGGAATTTTTGATCAGTAAGCGGGAAGCGTCAGGGATAGCGGATAAGTTGAAGCGGGAATTTTGTCAGGTGATGGTAGGGGAAGCCAGGAAAATCCCGCAGACGCCGACATTGGCAGAGATTAAAGCCGTAAATCCGGTGATTCCTCATCTTGCAGAAGCGGTGACGACTCAACAAGATTGGTTGACGGATAATGATTTAATTGTGCCTTTTGTTGGATTAGGTCGTTTTTACGAAGGTCAAGGACTCTATAATCAAGCTGAACCTTGGCGTAAGGATTGTGTATCAGTCATTCGCCAGCGTTTGGGAGATAATCATCCCAATGTCGCTACTAGCCTGAATAATTTAGCAACACTCTACAATTATCAAGGACGCTACGAAGAAGCTGAACCTCTTTATCTAGAAGCCTTAGCACTGAAAAAACGCCTGCTGGGAGACAATCATCCATCTGTTGCTACTAGCTTGGATAATTTAGCAGAACTCTACCGTTTTCAAGGACGCTATGAGGAAGCTGAACCTGCTTGTCTAGATGCTTTAGCGCTGTTCAAACGCTTACTGGGAGAAAATCATCCCCATGTTGCTACCAACCTGAATAATTTAGGATTACTCTACGATGCTCAAGGACGCTACCAGGAAGCTGAACCTGTTTATCTAGAAGCCTTAGAATTGACAAAACGCCGGCTAGGAGAAAATCATCCCCATGTTGCTAATAGCCTGAATAATTTAGCAGGACTCTACCATTCTCAAGGACGGTACCAGGAAGCCGAACTTCTTTATCTAGACGCTTTAGCGCTGTTCAAACGCTTACTGGGAGAAAATCATCCCTCTGTCGCTGCTAGCCTAAATAATTTAGGATTACTCTACCATTCTCAAGGACGCTACCAGGAAGCTGAACCTATTTATCTAGAAGCCTTAGAATTGACAAAACGCCTGCTGGGAGAAAATCATCCCCATGTTGCTAATAGCCTGAATAGTTTAGCAGGACTCTACTATTCTCAAGGACGCTACCAGGAAGCTGAACTTGTTTATCTAGAAGCCTTAGAATTGACAAAACGCCTGCTGGGAAAAAATCATCCCTCTGTCGCTGCTAGCCTAAATAATTTAGCAGGACTCTACCATTCTCAAGGACGCTACCAGGAAGCTGAACCTATTTATCTAGAAGCCTTAGAATTGACAAAACGCCTGCTGGGAGAAAATCATCCTTATGTTGCTAATAGCCTGAATAATTTAGCCTATCTATACTATTCTCAAGGACGCTACCAGGAAGCTAAACCTGTTTATCTAGAAGCCTTAGAATTGACAAAACGCCTGCTGGGAGAAAATCATCCCGATGTTGCTATTAGCCTGAATAATTTAGCCTATCTATACTATTTTCAAGGACGCTACCAGGAAGCAGAACCGCTTTATTTAGAAGCCTTAGCCATTGCCGATCGCACGTTAGGCTCTAATCATCCCAATACTATTCTTTACCGTAATAATTTGCAACTCCTGCATTATAGATTACGCCATTCTCCCTGATGGCGTTGATAGGAGTGACTGGCAAAACTTACGCAGTACATCATATATGGTGGCAATATATGGTGGCAATGGTGCGTTACGCTACGCTAACGCACCCTACAGTTACAGATAGAAGCTTTGCGTAAATTCTAGGATAAGCGTTTCAAGATTTATCACTCAAGCACTCCCTACCTAACCTCCTCTGACAGGCTAATCAATTCTCTCACTCCTCGCTGAAGTCCAAATTCTGTCAACTAACCCTCTCGTTCCAGGGTTTTTGCTCAGGTTGGCTGAGTCTGACAGGGATTAACCAGGCTTTGACACTCATCAACGAAACTTTGAGCCTGATTAACCAAGCTTGGATACTCGTCCACGAGTATTTATGTGTGGTGAGCGAGTCTTTAATACTCGTCAGCGAGTCTTTGATTCTCGTCAATGAGTCTTTGATACTTGTTAGCGAGTATTTGAGTGTCGTTAACAAGTAATTATGTGTGGTCAATGAGTTTCTATGTGTCGTCAGCGAGTGATTATGTGTGGTGAGCGAGTATTTGAGTGTGGTCAATAAGTTTCTATGTGTCGTCAGCGAGTGATTATGTGTGGTGGGCGAGTTATGGGATGACTTAATCTGTATGAAGGTGCATCAATTGTTAACTAAATCTGAGCATTTTCATCTCGATATCCTGAGTGTTGTGGATTTCATCATGAATCTCGGTGTTACTGTCTTCGGGAATCAGTTGATCGGGAGAGGTTCCAGAGGTATTCTGGTCAAGAGTAGAGTGAAAAGACATGACGCGATCGCTCATCGTTAAAGCCACCTCTGGAATCACCCTGACAATTTTCGTAGGGTGCGTTAGCGACAGCGTAACGCACCTTTAACCTCATCATTATCATTGGTGTGTCTGGGTAAGCCTTGACTTCGTTAAACGTACCCGACGAGTTCTGATGGTTGGTTCGGTGCGTTACTTCGTTAACGCACCCTACAGGTTCTACTGACTAAAGTCCGCGTCGGCGGACTTTGTTTGGTGTGGTTCCGCGATTTTAATCGCCGTGATCAAAGGGGGTTACTTTTTTACTCTTGGTCAATAGACAAGATGAAATGCAATCGAGTGAGAATTCATCCCTTCGGTGAGTCATGCGATCGCGTAACCTGTATAAGGACGGACTTCTGGTGGCTGAAACCCTAGCACAATATCGGATTTGGGAACACCTGCGGCGACAAGTTCTTCGGTAATCCCGTCTTCAATACCATCCCGTTGAATCCAGATTTTACCCTCAATAATCTGAACATGGGTAATACAGCCATGGACACGGCGTTTCTGTTGCCAGCCTACATCCAACAACAAAAAATGGTTGCGAGCGCGATCGATAATTAAATATTCCTCTATTTCCCCGTAAGAATAAGGAATATCCGCGTGTTTTTTGAGGACTTTTTCAATCGTTTCCCGATAGAATTCTATGCGCTCCATTGAACAACCTCCTTAAGTTCGGGATCAAAAACCAACAGTTGAAGCCGATTCAGTTCGATGATTAATTGTGGTAGTTCCTCAGAAAAGAAATCCAGAAATACACTCTGAGTAATCGCTAGATACAACAAACGATCGGGTTCGATCTTGGACAAAACTTGTGAATACATAATGTATTGTCCCAAGGCTTGTTCTAAATCGTTTACAGGAGAAGGGTTCAAAAAGCTTTTAATTTCTACAGCAATTCGTTGTCCTTCTTTCTCGGCGGCAAACAGTTTCTGGGCACCGAGATCTACATAAGCCATGCGACCACCAATCTTTAACCGTAGAGGATCGTCTGTAATCGTCCATCCATCTTTGATCAGGGCAGTTTTAACAGTTTCGTGGTAGATATCCTTCGCCATGCCAAAAGTAGCTCATTCTTAGGATAATTCTGGCGATTTTCGAGATGCTCCCCATCGTTGCCTGATCACTCTTTAGGATGAGCGAGGCTAACGAAGAAGTATCGGGATCGTCACAACGGTATTAAACCGGACAATCTTGTCAGTAATTCCGATTATGGGGCGATGATTGGTTGCCAGCGGTGTTAGCATAATTTTAACCCTTTAAAAATTGCCGCACCCCTTGAAGATAAACATCCGGGGCTTCCAACATCGGGAAATGAGCCGTATCGGGAATTTCCCAATACTCCACCTTCTCACTCAACGCCGCTGCCCGTTGTCCCAACACAGATGGAATAATCTGATCATATTCCCCCGCCACTAATAACGTTGGTACAGTTAACTGGGCAAATTCCGATGGCATTACCTCCGCCGCATACTTACTCACCGACGTTAACATCGTCCCCAATGCAGCATCATAATCCGCTATGATAAAATCTTCTAAAAATGCCCGACTTATGGTATCCGGTAGGGGACGATGCAAAAATCGCGCCATAAATAACGCCCCAGCAAAGGGAATGTTCAGAAACCAGCGGGGGCGATACCTTACCACATAACCGCCAAACTTATGAAACGCGGCAAAGGATTTTTCCTCATATTCAAAAATACCGCTACAAGTTAAAATAGCCCGTTCCACTTGATCCGGATAGCGGTTGAGGAACATCGTCGCCACCGATGCACCCAGGGAATGAGCATTAATATAGACGCGATTGAGGGCGAGCATCTCTAACAGTATCGCCAAATCTTCGGCATAGTCCTCCATTTCATAGAGTAACCCAACCGATTCTGAAGGCAGACGCGATCGCCCAAATCCGCGCAAATCGTAAAGCAAACAATTAAACTGATCCGACAGCGCTTCAGCCGTACTTTGCCAATACCGAGCCGAACCGCCCCAACCATGAATAAACACCATGACAGGCTTATCATCCAAGGGCTGGGACGTAGCCATCCACTCGTAGTAATGATCGACGCCGCGAACGTTAACTAGAGGCATTCTTGATTCGTTTCGATACCACCACTGATAACAATATTATGCCGATTCTGGTTTGGGTAGGGATGACGGATGCAGCAACAGTTCCGCTGTCGAGCGTTTCTCCACCATTTCCCGCGTAATCGTACAGCGAGTCACATCCTTACGCGAGGGTAACTCGTACATCACCTCTAGCATCAACTCTTCCACAATACCCCGCAGCGCTCGCGCTCCCGTTTTCCGCCGATAAGCTTCCTGGGCAATAGCTCGCAGCGAGTCTTCGGTAAACCCAAGCTGCACATTGTCCATCTTCAACAATTTCTGATATTGCTTCACCAAAGCATTGCGCGGCTGGGTCAAAATCGCGATCAGAGCTTCTTCATCCAAGGGATCAACCACCGCCGCGATGGGGATACGACCGATAAATTCCGGAATCATCCCGAACTTCACCAAGTCATCAGGTTCTAAATGTCGCAGTAAATCCGCCGCCCGTTTTTCTTTAGATTGACCTTCTCCCGGCTGAATAAAGCCGATTGAGCGCTTACCAAAACGCTGTTCAATCACCTTCTCTAAACCGACAAAAGCCCCACCACAAATGAATAATATATTACCTGTATCAATCTGAATGCAGTCTTGATAGGGATGCTTTCGTCCGCCCTGAGGTGGCACATTGGCAACGGTTCCCTCAAGCATCTTCAGTAACGCTTGCTGAACCCCTTCCCCAGAAACATCCCGCGTAATCGAAGGGTTTTCGCTCTTACGGGCAATTTTATCAATTTCATCGATATAAATAATTCCCCGTTGTGCTTCTTCAACATCCAAATCTGCTACCTGCAACAACCGCAGTAAGATGTTCTCAACATCTTCACCCACATAACCCGCTTCCGTCAGCGTTGTCGCATCAGCAACGGCAAAGGGGACATCGAGTACAGCCGCTAAGGTTTGCGCCAGTAAGGTTTTACCACAACCCGTAGGTCCGAGGAGCAAAATATTAGACTTTTGCAGTTCCACCGGATCATCTGATCCAGCTTTGCCCTTTGCCTTGGCTTCAAGAAAACTTAGGCGCTTATAGTGGTTATAAACAGCCACGGAGAGAACTTTTTTCGCATCGTCCTGACCGATGACATGTTCGTCAAGATAGTTTTTCAGTTCCCGAGGTTTAGGAATCTGATTCAGTGACAAACCGGAAGCCCGAGTGCGACGTTTTTGTGGGGGTTCTGAGCGGGGAACTTGCTGGGGAGCCGGAGCGCTGGAATCAAGCAACTCCTCATCTAAAATTTCGTTACATAAATCTACACATTCGTCGCAAATGTAGACTCCCGGTCCCGCAATTAACTTGCGAACCTGCTCTTGAGACTTGCCACAAAATGAACATTTTAGATGGGAGTCGTATTTAGACATAAGGAGCCTCTTACTTAATAGAAGTGACGGTGGCTTCGCTCTTGAGATTCTCTCGCGAGATAACTTGGTCTACTAAACCATACTCTTTGGCTTCCGCTGCTGACAGAAAAAAGTCGCGCTCAGTATCCGTGGCGATTCTTTCATAAGGTTGACCCGTATGATACGCCATTAGCTCATTGAGCTGATTTTTATGATATAAAATTTCCTTCGCTTGGATTTCAATGTCAACGGCTTGTCCTTGGGCGCCACCTAGGGGTTGACTGATCATGATCCGGGCATTGGGCAGGGACATACGTTTTCCAGGGGTTCCCCCGGTTAGTAGAATCACGCCCATATCCGTCGCCGCACCAAAACATATTGTGACAATATCGGGACGAATCTGTTGCATTGTATCGTAGATCGCCATTCCCGCAATCACTCCCCCGAGTCCAAGAATGGGACCACCGGGGGAGTGAATGTAAAGCTGGATATCTTTGGTGGGATCTTCGGCTTCTAAATACAAAAGCTGGGCAATGATCGAGTCAGCCACTACATCATTGATTCTTGTTCCCAGAAACACAATCCGTTCCCGCAGTAGCCGCGAGTAGATATCAAACGCCCGTTCCCCGACGCCAGACTGTTCAACCACCATCGGGACGATGTTGCTTGAATTTGAATGACTATTTGTACTAGTACTAACAGAGTAAATTTCCGGGGAACTCCAGCTTGTAAATGAGTAGTCAGGGAACTGGGATTGCAGCATAGAACAAGGATTAAAGTATTTGTGTCAACAAGTGAATGGTTTTCCCGGCAGGTTTGAACACAGATGTTCTCCGGAAGCCTTGGGCGGGAGTTACCCACGTTAACTTCTAGTTACCATTATGCCTTAGCAACATCAATAAGTGCTGAAGATGGCGATTAAATCTTTTGCCCAAGACTGATCGCTCCTGCTTGTTCTGGGTTAACTCCCCAACCCCTAAGTTTATTCGCTCGCTGCGGTTTGTTCAGAAGCATCAGGGGGGGATGATGATGCTTCGCTTTCCTGATCAGCCGTGGCTTCAGGTTGAGCGGCGGTTTCTTCACTTGCCTCAGAGCCAGTTTCCGGTGTATCCGTTGTTTCTTCGGTCTCTAGTGAGCCTTCCGGAACCAGTTCAATGGTAGCGTGTTCTTCCAACCATTGAATCGCTTTTTCCTTGAGCAAATCCGACTTGACGAACTCCCGCAAACGTTGCGGATCGACATCTTGCCCCGCCAATTGTTTCATCACTTCCTGACATTTGGCATCCATCTGTTCATCATCCACAGTCAGGGATTCCCGTTTCGCCAGTTCCTCAAGGGCAAGGGATTGGCGCAGCCGCGCGATCGCATCAGGGCGGGAACGCTGACGCAGTTGGGGCATCATTTCCGCTGTGAATACTTTCTGCAGATCCATCCCATAGTTTTCCATCTGGATCGCCGTCTGGGTTAATATCGTCTGAATTTCCTGCCCAATCAGGGTTTCGGGTAGGTCAATCTCAACTTGTGCCACCAGCGCTTCGATTAAAGCGTTTTCCTTATTTGTTTTGGTTTCTTGCTCAGCTTTTTCGGCAAATTGTTTGGCTAAGGATTCGCGTAATTCGCTGATGGTTTCCTCTTCACTAATATCTTGGGCGAAGTCGTCGTCGAGTTCCGGTAACTCCTTTTCCTTGAGTTCTTTGAGGGTAAGGGTAAAGACGGCACTCTGGTTGGCTAAATCCTCTCGCGGATAATCCTCCGGAAATGTCACCGACACCTCTTTGGTTTCCCCCGGTGTCATGCCCACAATTCCCTGAACAATGTCAGCCAGAAACCGTCCTTCTTCGAGTTCTAGCTGAAAGTCAGTCGCCTCACCGCCAGAAATATCAACGGCTTCCTCTCCCTCAGGTGTCAAACGACCTTTATAATCCACAACCGTCACATCACCCATTTGAGCAGGGCGCGATTCGACTGGAATCAGCGTGGCGTGCTGAACCTGGCGTTCTGCTAAAAAATTATCCACCGCGTCAGGATCGGGTTTTACTTCTTCAGCTTGAACACTGAGATTCCCGTAGTCTCCCAAATTTATGTCTGGCGGCACATCCACCGATGCCGAGAAGGTTAACGGTTGTCCCGGCTGGAACTGACTCAGTAGTTCTTCAAATGTGGAAACTAGCTGGTAGTTGCCCAGTGCCTCAATGGTTTCTTGGCTTAGGGCGTCCCGTAAACTATTTTGTACCAAATCTTCCAGCGCCGCTTCTTTGATCCGTCCAGGACCAAGACGCTGGAGCAAAATTTGACGCGGCACCTTTCCCTTGCGAAACCCAGGAATGTTGGCAGAGCGGGCAAGATTTTGCACGACCTTCTCGTAGACCTTCTTGGTAGTTTCGGCAGGAATTTCAATTTCCAGACCGAGTTGGCTCTTGGGGAGTTTTTCCTGAGTAACTTTCATCTGTCTTCCCCCGTGGAGGTCTCCACCATAGCTGTACTCAGCTTGGTGGTGGGAGGAAACGGGGGGCAGATCTCGACTCCGCTCGATACAAGTGGTCTAGGCAATATATCCATAACTGATTGGTTTTTCAACTGAAATACAGTGCAGGTTTTTTGATGGGAAACCTACAAAACCAACTCGGATTACTCCGGTAATGTTAGCTTAGACAATGTTAGTGGTCGGTACTTTCTCAAAAGCACTGCCTCCCAGATGACTGTTTAACTTTTGAGTTTTAGAGCTACAGACTAGCTACGCATCCGTAGGTAAGAACTTAAACACTTGCCACTAACGTAGGCATTCCTGCCTGAGTCGGGTCAACTCGGGCTATCTTACCAGCCCCCGTTATAATCGGTACTCCGATTTAACAGTGGGTTGTTGACTGACGCTTGTTTTGGAGACAACTGAATTTTAGCTCTTTCGGGGGGACGCATCACGCTCACTCAACAGTAGAGCGTGAGATGAATGACGAATGATTCAACAGCTTTGTGATCATCGAGTTCTTTTAGAGGGTAATGCAAACACCTCATGATATGCTAGTCTGACAACGAGTTATTTTGAGTTCTAGTCATTGTTTCAGGGTATAAAAGAGACATAGATTGAGTCGGTCGGGCGGGGTTTCCGTATCTGATGATAGTACATTCAGAGCGTCTACAGCAGCGAATCTACCCCTAAACCAGCTAGGCTAGGCAAAAGGTTTCCATTGTCGAAGCCAGGAGAACTTGGACTGCCTGTTCCAGCAGACGTAGCCAGCTACGTCTAGAAGCCAGGATATGAATTGAGCTGCCTACTCATCAACTCCGAACGAGAACTGTTATCGTTAATTTGTCCCGTTAAGGGCAAGCCAACGGTAAGATCTCAGTCAATTGGCGCAAACCTAGGTCTGTCGTGTTATCACAAGACAAAAATCGCCTTTGTTCAAATCTTATGGGTTTTGTCAGAATATAGATTACATATTTCCCTTAAATAATGTTTTAAGCTTAAGAAAATTTAATTGTTTTTTTGGCTGCGTTAAGTCACTGTCCACGGAATCGATGTGTTAAAAAATTGGAGGTAGATCATTTGTCTAGTCAAGTTCGCGTTGCTATACTGGGCGCAACGGGTGCAGTCGGCGCCGAGTTACTGGAATTATTAGAAAGCCGAAACTTTCCCCTTACCCAGTTAAAGCTTTTAGCCTCACCCCGTTCGGCGGGACGGACTCTCCAGTTTCGAGGCGAATCCCTACCGGTGGAAGCCGTAGGGGAGGATTCGTTTAAAGAGGTGGATTTGGTTTTAGCCTCGGCTGGGGGGTCAACATCCAAAGCTTGGGCATCTAAAGCCGTTGAGCAGGGAGCTGTGGTGGTTGACAATTCCAGCGCTTTTCGCATGAATCCTGACGTCCCCCTGGTTATTCCTGAGGTCAATCCGGAAGCGGCGGCGAAGCATAAAGGGATTATCGCCAATCCCAACTGCACGACGATATTAATGGCAGTAGCCGTTTGGCCCCTGCATCAGGTGCAACCTATCCAACGGATTGTCGTCGCTACCTATCAATCAGCTAGCGGTGCAGGTAGACGGGCGATGGAAGAACTTAAAGCCCAAGCTCAAGCCATTTTGCAGGAGCAAACGCCACCAACGGAAAGCTTTCCCTACCCCTTGGCATTTAACCTGTTTCCACACAATTCTCCCTTAAATGATCAGGGATATTGTGAGGAAGAGATGAAAATGGTCAATGAAACCCGTAAGATTTTCAACGATCCCCAGATTCGCATCAGCGCCACTTGTGTTCGAGTTCCTGTGCTACGAGCTCACTCGGAAGCGATTAATCTAGAGTTTGCTCAACCCATGTCTGTCGCCACAGCCAAGGAGTTACTGGCTAATGCGCCGGGAGTGCGACTGGTTGAAGATTGGCAGGCGAATTATTTCCCCATGCCGATAGATGCTACGGGTAAGGACGATGTACTGGTGGGGCGAATTCGACAAGACTTGTCTCATCCCAGTGGATTAGAGATTTGGTTGAGTGGTGACCAAATTCGCAAAGGGGCAGCGTTGAATGCTGTACAAATTGCCGAGTTGTTGGTGGAACGAAATTGGTTAAAGCCAGCAACAGCAATGATGGCTTATTAATTTGTCATTGGTCTTATTTCCTTTGTTCTATCCTGTGGCAAAGCTGTTGTGTGTCTATTGTCGTTAGTTCAGAGTTAATTTTAGCTTGATCGGCGAGAAGCCTCACACCATAATCTTTGATTTGGTGTGAGATGAATCGCCTGTGTAGAGTGTGAGTTATAATTGAACTTAAGGAGGTGATAAAAATTGAAGCGAAGCAAAGACACATTTAAACTGAACTACCAGTATAGAATTGTGCTGGATAAGCAACAAAGTTATCAGCTAAATGAATGGCTGTACAAGTTGTGCCGGATACACAATCTGATGTTGGAAGAACGGTTTAACTGGTGGGAGCGTAATCGCTCACCTGTCAATGCTTGTCCAATTTTTGTAACTTATTTACCAGACCTCAAAGACCCGCCAACCTATTACTCACAGAAACGGGCAACCCATTGGTCAAGGGAATCGAATAAACACCTGTACGAAGGGGTTTATTCCCAGGTAATCCAGGAAGCAATTAAGCGGGTAGAAGATACGTTTAATCGGTTTATTAAAGGCGATTTAAATAGGAAGCGAAGCGGAAAACCTCGCTTTAAATCAGTGCGGCGATACCGGACAGTTTCTATCCCTCAACTAAAAGCTGATTGCCTGAGTGTTACGGTTAACCCGCATCGGACCAAAAACGGCGGTACACGACGGGATATTGCCTATATCAACCTACCCAAGGTGGGTCAGGTAAAACTAATCTACCATCGCCCAATCCCAGAAGGATTCACTATCAAAGCGGCGCTAGTTTCCCACAAAGCAGATGGTTGGTATATTTGCTTAACCCTAGAGGATAAATCCATCCCCAAGTTTAAGCCATCAGAGATAGAAGCAACAGAAGATAACTCCATTGGATTGGACGTTGGTTTGGAGAAATTATGGACGGCATCGGATGGGGAAATTGAGCCTATTCAACAACATTACCGTCAGTCCGAGGCGAAGTTGGCAAGGTTGGCTAACCGCAAAGATGGGAAGCCGCATAAGTCGGCATCACGACGAAAGCTGGCGAAAAAAATATCGAAGCATCACCAAAAGTTACAGCGGAAGCGAAAGCAATTTCATTATGAATCGGCGACTCGACTGGTGAGCCGGGATGAGAAGGTGTTCTTTGTCGAAGACATCAAGCCAGGGAACTTGTCCCGAAAAAACAAGCCAAAACAGGACAAAGATGGGAAATATTTACCAAACGGACAAAGCGCTAAGTCAGGTTTAAACAAATCAATCAATGACGCTGGCTGGGGTCAATTCCTTTCAATTCTCAATTACAAAGCTGCGAAAGCTGGTAAATTGGTGGTGAAAGTAAAGCCTCATAACACAAGCCAGGTATGCTCTTGTTGTAATCGCGTTGAACAAAAAGATTTATCAGTACGAATTCACCACTGTTTATGTGGGTTTGTGCTGGACAGAGATTGGAACGCTGCGATTAACATCAAGAAAGTGGGGCTGGGCATATTCCCCACTATAAAACGCCGGAAGCGTCGTTTTAGCCCTGAGCGAAGTCGAAGGGCTAAAACGGAACCCCAAAGGAAGCCTACACCGTACCCCTAGGGTCGGTGTAGGAGAATGTCACCTCTATCCCTAATGACTAATGACTAATGACCAATGACCAATGACCAATGACTAACGACCAAATAGGAGTGAAATAAGGGTGGTCAATTTTGGACGTGTATTAACGGCAATGATTACGCCGTTTAAAGAAGACGGCAGTGTAAATTATCAGGTTGCTGAGAAATTAGCGGCTCATTTAGTGGAACAGGGTACCGATACCGTCGTCGTCTGTGGTACAACGGGTGAATCACCGACACTGACATGGGATGAAGAGTCTCAGTTATTTCAGGTCGTGCAGAAAGCGGTGGCGGGAAAAGCCAAGGTAATTGCTGGCACAGGGTCAAATTCTACCCAAGAAGCGATCTCAGCCACCCAAAAAGTCGCTAAACTAGGGGTAGATGGTTCATTACAAGTTGTTCCCTATTACAATAAACCCCCCCAAGAGGGACTCTATAATCATTTCCAGGCAATTGCTAAATCCAGCCCTGACTTGCCTGTGATGCTCTACAATGTACCAACGCGCACGGGTCAAAACCTCCAACCGGAAACCGTTGCCCGTTTAGCGGAAATTCCCAATATTGTAGCGATTAAAGAGGCGAGTGGTAGCTTCGATCAAGGCAGTCAAGTACGGCGTCTAACGCCACCGGATTTTGTCATTTACTCAGGAGAAGATTCCTTTACCCTAGCCTTATTAGCATTGGGGGCAACCGGAGTCGTCAGTGTTTCCTCCCATCTCGTTGGTCTAGAACTCCGGCAGATGATCCAGGCTTTCCAAGCGGGTCAAATTGACCTAGCCAGAGACATTCACTTAAAGCTTTTTCCTTTATTTAAAGTCTTGTTTTGTACTGCCAATCCTATTCCACTCAAAGCCGCATTAAAACTTCAAGGATGGGACGTCGGTTCACCCCGTCCACCCTTGAGTGAGCTGCCGATGGAATTGGAACAACAAGTCAAGACGGTTCTCCAAGACCTTTCTTTACTTTAAATTGTCATCAATGTTGTTGATGTAGATGTATAGGAGAGTTAAATTTCCAGTCAAATAAATACAACGAAACATTTATCTATGAACTACTCTTGATTTTTGGGCTAAAGTAGCCTATTGTCTGTTCCTTGCCCATTGAGGTGCTAGAGAGATAATTTATCGATGATTCCATAGTTTTTATCGATAAACTCTAGAAACCAGCTCAGTTTTTTAATAAAACTTGTGAATCAAGTTGAATTAATGACAGCAGGCATTGAGCCAAGGATACCATTTTGAATGGTAACCTCGTGTTCTTTATTGTCTGGATTTTTATAGCCGTTCTTAATGATGGATCACATCTTATGTTTTTTCTTTCCGATAGGTTCACTGATAACTCAAATAAAAAAAGCTACCATTTCTGACCAAGTTGAGTTAGTCTAGATTAAATAAGACAAGTTTATCGTCCAGAAAATATTTCCTAAGAAATGGCAATTTTCAATTCAGGTTTAACGTTGTAATTAATGAGTAATAGAACTCTCAAAGGAGGCAAATTGACTAGCAAAAAATCTTCACCCGCTCTAAAAATTATTCCCTTAGGTGGGCTGCATGAAATTGGCAAAAATACCTGCATTTTCGAGTTCAACGACGAGATTATTCTCTTGGATGCAGGATTAGGATTTCCCAATGATGAAATGCACGGGGTTAATATCGTTCTACCCGATATGACCTATTTGCGAGAAAATCGCCATAAAATCAAGGGCATGATTGTCACCCATGGTCACGAAGATCATATTGGTGGACTTCCCTATCACTTGAAGCAATTCGATATTCCCGTCATTCACGGACCTAGACTGGCGATGGCGCTGCTGAAAGGCAAACTGGAGGAAGCTGGAGTTAGCGATCGCACCAAGTTAAATTCCGTGAGTCCTCGCGATATGGTGCGGATTGGCTCATCCTTTATGGTCGAATATATTCGCAACACTCACTCCATTGCCGATAGTTTTACCGTCGCGATTCACACACCCATTGGCGTCGTTGTCCACACCGGAGACTTCAAAGTCGATCATACCCCGGTCGATGGTGAATACTTTGATTTTCAACGATTAGCCGAACACGGGGAAAAAGGTGTCCTTTGTCTCCTCAGCGATTCCACCAACGCCGAAGTACCCGGACACACCCCATCTGAAGCGTCTGTTTATCCCAATCTGGATCGTATTTTCTCCCAAGCACCGGGACGAATACTGGTCACCACATTCGCCTCATCAGTTCATCGAGTGCAACTCATCTTAGATCTGGCACAAAAACAAAACCGTGTAGTGTCTGTTGTCGGGCGCTCCATGCTCAATGTTATTGCCCAAGCTCGTAATCTGGGGTATATAAAATGTCCCGATAGCTTATTTGAGCCACTCCACGCCGCGAATAGTTTACCCCCAGAAAAAGTATTAATTTTAACCACTGGGTCTCAAGGTGAACCTTTAGCTGCTCTTACCCGTATTTCCAAAGGGGAACACCGGAAACTGAAAATTCAAGAGGGTGACACGGTAGTCTTTTCCGCGAACCCCATTCCCGGAAATACGATCGCGGTTGTCAATACCATTGATCGCCTAATGATGCAAGGGGCAAACGTGATCTATGGACGCCATCAAGGGATTCACGTTTCCGGTCATGGCGCTCAAGAAGATCATAAACTAATGCTCGCCTTAACCCGACCCAAGTTTTTCATGCCTGTTCACGGGGAACATCGGATGCTGATCCAACATGGCAAAATGGCGCAAAAGATGGGTATCCCGGCGGAAAATATCGTGATTACCAATAACGGCGATATGGTGGAATTAACTGAAGATAGCATTAGTGTTGTTGGTCAAGTTCCCTCCGGTATTGAGTTAGTCGATCGCTCTGGTATTGTCCATCATGAAGTCCTCAAAGAACGTCAGCAGTTAGCGGGAGACGGTGTAGTAACTGTCGCCGCCGCCGTAAGTTGGGAGGGTAAACTCCTCGCCCAACCCGAAATTCACCTGCGGGGTGTCGTGGCTAGTGTGGAGAAATCCCTACTCCAGCAGTTAGTGATTAAGCGGATTGAACGCACATTGAGTGAGCAGTGGACAGACTTTGCCAAGTCATTGGATGGCAAAAAACAACCAGAAGTTGACTGGACAGGATTGCAACAGAAAATTGAGGGAGATTTAGAACGGTTAACTCGCCGCGAACTGCAAAGTCGTCCTCTAGTAGTATTCTTACTACAAAATCCTGAGGAACCCCAAGTGAAACGGGTAGGGCGTCGTCGCCAGCGCACAGCAGCTCAGGCGGCTTCTTAGGATCAATGGTACTGACTGGTATGCTGGTGGGTTGAGCGAAGTCGAAACCCACCCTACGGTATATCAAGGGTTTGAGCGAATCACTGTAGAGACGTACCATGGTACGTCTCTACAATGTTGATAGGATGCTTCCTCAAAGCATTGAAATCTAAGGGTTTCCGACGTTTGCAGCAAGCCCTATATAGGTCTATACAGCGCTTTGCGCTGTAATAGGACTTACGCAAAGGGTCTATATGTAGGGTGTGTTAGCGAAGCGTAACGCACCTTAATCAGTATATCTGGTGTGACTGCGTAAGTCCTATGTAATAAAGTACAGTAGATCAAAGTCCCTCTTTTTAAGGGGGATTTAGGGGGATCGACAATGTACCGCATAGCAGAGCAAACTGCTATATTTGTCCAAAGTCCAATGTATAAAGATTTATTAAGAATTAGGTATAGCTACTTTTCATTATACTCGGCTCAGAGCTAGTCTGATGAAGCAGGATTAACAGTAACGAGAAAAAGTAATGGATTACTTTTTCTAAACTTAGTCAATTCAGAGATTTGCCAATACGTGATAAATTCTACATCTCAAGATATGGTTATCTTTGTGTTTTTTTGTACCGATGTACTCCTAAATTCGCTTTGAGAATTCCCTTTATAGCTTGGGGTCTTTTTTCTTGGAGCCTTCTGCAATGATTAAAGTTGAAAAAAAATGAGTCCTTTTGACCAACATATCTCAGAGCTTTCAGCTAATCCGTGTATTCCCAGTTTATTCAACAATCAAGCCCAGAAAAATCCTGATGCGATCGCGATAACTGCACCTGGGCGTATCCCCCTTACCTATCAGGGGGTTTGGCATCATCTGCAGCAAGTTGTCACCACCTTAAACGCCATGGGTATAAGTCGTAATGACCGAGTGGCGATCGCTCTTGCCAATGGTCCGGAAATGGCGATGGCGTTCTTAGGGGTAGCCTCGGGTGCAACGTGTGCCCCCCTGAATCCAACCTATCGCGCCCAGGAATTTGACTTTTATCTGTCGGATCTCAATGCCAAAGTCCTGATTACCCAGTCAGGAGTCGCTGAACCCGCCAAAGAGGTTGCCCAAGCACGCGGAATTCCCATTCTAGAACTGTCTCCCCAACTCGACGCCGCCGCCGGGCTGTTTAGCCTGACAGGGGGTCAACCGGGTAATCTGAATCCGGGGGGATTTGCCCAACCCGATGATGTGGCTTTAGTCCTACATACCTCCGGTACAACATCCCGTCCCAAAATGGTGCCATTGACTCACCGTAACCTCTGCACCTCTGCACAGAACATTCGTGTCGCCCTAAATCTCGAACCCGGCGATCGCGGTTTGAATGTTATGCCTCTGTTTCATATTCATGGCTTAATTGGAGCTTTGTTGTCATCCCTGAGTGCGGGGGCGAGTGTGGTTTGTAGCCCTGGGTTTTATGCGCCTCAATTTTTTGCCTGGGTGGATGAATTTAAACCCACCTGGTATTCAGCAGTTCCCACCATGCACCAAGGGATATTGGCACGGGTTGAAGCGAATCGTGAAATCATCGCACGTTGTCCCATCCGGTTGATTCGTTCCTCTTCGGCTCCCTTACCCCCTCAAATTATGGCAGCGTTAGAGGAGGCATTCAATGCTCCGGTAATTGAGTCTTATGGGATGACGGAAGCCTCTCATCAAATGGCAAGTAATCCGTTACCCCCCCACGTCCGAAAACCAGGTTCTGTTGGTATTGCAGCCGGTCTAGAATTAGGGATTATGGATGAAACGGGTAACTTGCTCCCGTTAGAAACCGTTGGAGAAGTGGTGATTCGTGGCGCTAATGTAACCCAAGGCTATGAAAATAATCCCGACGCCAATGAAAAAGCCTTTACTAAGGGTTGGTTCCGCACTGGGGATTTGGGTTATTTAGATGCCGATCAGTATTTATTCCTTAAGGGGCGAATTAAGGAAATTATTAATCGAGCTGGCGAAAAAATTTCCCCCCGCGAAGTGGATGAAGTGTTACTGGATCATCCAGCTATTGATCAGGTGGTGACATTTGCCGCTCCTCACACATTATTAGGCGAAGATGTGGCAGCGGCAGTCGTTTTGCATGAAAATGCATCGGTAACAGAGCAAGACATTAAAGAGTTTGCCGCCGAGCGATTGGCTGAGTTTAAAGTTCCCCGTGTGGTGCTATTTGTTGATGAAATTCCCAAAGGACCGACGGGTAAGCGGCAACGAATTGGTTTGGCAGAAAAACTGGGACTTACTGCTTCTGATCCAATTGCACCCCGCCCCGACTATACTCCCCCGTGCACGGGAATTGAAGCGGAGTTAGTGCAAATTTGGTCTCAGGTGTTGGGAGTGGAATCCGTGGGAATTCATGACAACTTTTTCCAGTTGGGTGGCGATTCGATTCTCGCTGCTCAAATTACCAATCGGGTACGACAAGCTTTTCAGGTTGAGTTATCGTTCTTGGTGTTTTTTCAACAACCTACGGTTGCTCGCATGGCGGTGAAAATTGCCCAATGTCAAGCAGAAGCCATGAAGTCTGAGGAGTTAGCGGAGATGTTAGCGGATATTGACGCCCTCTCTGATGAAGACGCCCAACGATTGCTGGATCAGATGCAGTAAATCCTGTTTAGAGTTGCGCTTGGGCGCTAAAAATCTTAGGAGCGCCTAATACAAACCCTTACCTCAACTAAGTCATTATCAGTACGAGTAAATGAGTCAGAATATGAATAACCATTTAGGCTATCAATTACGCCAAGACATGAAAACCAGAGACATTATTCCGTTTATGGGAGTTTATGATGTCTTTTCGGCATCAATTGCGGGGAAGTATTATGACAGTATTTTTATTAGTGGGTTTAGTTTTGCTGCCAGTTATTATGGCTTACCGGATATTGGTTTTATTGCTTGGTCGGATATTGTTGCCTTTGTCCAACGGGTAAAAACAGTGCTACCACAGCATTACCTTCTTGTGGACATTGATGACGGCTATGTGGATACTGAAGTCGCTTGTCATGTTGTGTCTCTGTTGGAATCGATTGGTGCTTCTGGTGTAATTATTGAAGACCAAAAACGACCGCGACGATGTGGTCACTTTGAGGGGAAACTGTTAATGGAGTTGCCGGATTTTTTGCAGAAGTTGAAACGAGTCTTGGCAACTCGGCAAGATTTGGTTGTGGTGGCGCGAACAGATGCTACGGATATGGATGACATTCTTAGAAGGACTACAGCCTACGCCGAGGCGGGAGCTGATGCGATATTGGCAGATGGGATTACCAGTTTAGAGGTGATTAAAACCCTTAAATGTCATTTGGATAAGCCGATTGTATTTAACCAAATTGCTGGGGGTAAATCACCCATCTGTAGCTTGACTGAACTTAAGGAAGCGGGGGTGTCTCTGGTTAATTATAGTACCCCTTGTTTATTTGCCGCTCAGACTGCCCTAGAAGAGACAATGAAACGGCTGAGAGAACAAGATGGGTTTTTGCTAAAAAACAAAATAGGGGTAGGGGAATGTACGGCGCTGTTGAATCAAAATTTGGTGAGCAATGACAAATGACAAATAACAGTATTAACAACTATATTACTCAACTCTCATCAGCGAAACGGGCATTATTAGAGCAGAGGCTGAAACAAAAAGCAGTCCAGGCGGCTTTTGCACAGTCTATCCCCCAACTCCGCGATCGCGACTCAGCTCCCCTGTCTTTTTCGCAAACCCGAATGTGGTTTCTTGACCAATTGGAGCCGGGGAATGCTGCCTACAATCGCCCTTCTAATATTCACATCACGGGTCAGTTGAATGTCTCTGATTTGGAACAAAGTCTCAACGAAATTATACGTCGCCACGACATATTACGGACTAGGTTTCCGGCAGTCAATGGGCAACCGACTCAGGTAATTATGCCGACATTGACCTTAACATTGCCTATTATAGACTTAAGCCATTTACCCCAAAACCAGCGAGAGGCTGAAGTTCAACGTCTGGCAATTCAAGAGGCACAGCAGCACTTTAATTTATCTCAATTACCCTTAATCAACGCCATTTTATTGCGACTCAGCCAGGAAGAACATATCTTACTGATTACCCTCCATCATATTATTTTTGATGGTTGGTCAATGGGGGTTTTGATTCAGGAACTTGTCGCACTTTATGAAGCGTTTTCTACAGGTCAATCCAATCCTTTACCAGAGTTGCCCATTCAATATGCTGATTTTGCTCAATGGCAACGACAACGGTGGCAGGGAGAAGGGTTACAGTCTCAGCTAGCTTACTGGAAACAGCAGCTAGGGGGTGAATTACCTGTTCTAGAATTACCCACGGATCGACCCCGTGGAGCCATTCAAACCTTTCAGGGGGCGAGGCATTCTCTACTGTTACCCAAGCAACTAAGTGATGCACTTAAGGCATTAAGTCAACGGGAAGGGGTAACATTATTTATGACCTTGTTAGCAGCCTTCCAAACATTACTCTATCGCTACACGGGTCAAAAAGACGTTATTGTCGGGACTCCAATTGCTGGACGCGATCGCACGGAAACAGAACCACTGATTGGTGTGTTTATCAATACCTTAGTCTTGCGAACGCAGATACAGGAAAATCTAACGTTTCGGGAATTGTTGAGTCGGGTACGCGAAGTGGCGTTAGCCGCCTATAAAAATCAAGATGTACCCTTTGAGAAATTAGTGGAGGAACTGCAACCTGAACGAGATTTAAGCCATACTCCTTTGTTTCAGGTGTTGTTTCAGTTAAGGAATGTTCCGAATAAAATTGTCAAACTACAGGATTTAAGATTTATTGATTGCCAGTTTGATCGGGGCATTGCCGCTTTTGATTTGACCTTAGACATTATCGATAAAACTGAGGGACTGTTTTGTCAGTTTGAATACAACACAAACTTATTCAATAAAACAACGATCCAACGCATCGCCAATCATTTTCAAGTCTTGTTAGAGGGAATCATTACTCAGCCAGTACAGGTAATCAGTCGATTACCCATTTTAAAGGAATCCCAACGGTATCAGTTATTAGTGGAGTGGAATAACACTCAAACCGATTATCCCAAAGATAAATGTATTCATCAGTTATTTGAAGAGCAAGTCGAGAAAACACCCGATGCTGTGGCGGTAGTGTTTGAGGGGCAACAACTCACTTACCGAGACTTAAATAATCGAGCCAATCAGTTAGCACACTATCTGCAAACATTGGGCGTTCAACCCGAAGTCTTAGTAGGTATCTGTGTTGATCGTTCCCTAGAAATGATAGTAGGACTGTTAGGAATTTTGAAAGCGGGAGGAGCTTATGTCCCTCTTGACCCAACTTATCCGGCTGAGCGTCTTGCTTATATGATTGAAGATGCGAAAGTCCCTGTTTTACTCACTCAGAAACATCTAAGATTAACTTTGCCAAAGTATCAAGTGCGTGTCCTACATTTAGATTCAGATTGGGATAGTATTGCCAGTGAAAGTCAAGAAAATCTGGTTAGTAGAGTAACGCTAGATCATTTAATCTACATCCTTTACACGTCTGGTTCCACTGGAAACCCTAAAGGGACAATGAACACCCATAAAGGGATAGTCAATCATATTATTTGGAGGCAAGATGAATACCACTTATCTCCAAGCGATCGCGTTTTACAAAAAACTCCCTTTAGTTTTGATGTTTCCGGTTGGGAATTTTGGTGGACATTAACTATGGGGGCATATTTAGTGGTAGCCAAACCAGAAGGTCATAAAGATGTTAACTATTTAGTTAAGCTCATTACTGAGCAACAAATTACGATCCTTAGTTTTGTCCCATCCATGCTTCAGATTTTTCTGGAAGCTCCTAATGTTGAGTCTTGTAGCAGTTTGAGACAGGTATTTTGTGGTGGAGAAGCGTTATCTATTGCCCTACAAGAACGCTTTTTTGCTCGTCTCAACGCTGAATTGCACAATCTTTATGGTCCCACTGAAGCGGCTATTGATGTCGCCTACTGGCATTGTCAACCTGGGACTCAAGGGTCAAGTGTACCCATTGGTCGTCCTGTTGCCAATACTCAGATTTATATTTTAGATGCCCATTTACAACCCGTTCCCATTGGAGTTTTGGGAGAAATACATCTGGGTGGAATACAGTTAGCACGAGGCTATTTAAATCGTCCAGAGTTAACAGCAGAAAGATTTATTAATAATCCATTTATTGATGAATTTAAATCTCCAAATCTTTACAAATCTGGAGATTTAGCGCGGTATATGCCTGATGGCAGTATCGAATTTATTGGTCGTATCGATAATCAAATTAAACTGCGGGGTTTCCGGATTGAGCTAGGGGAAATTGAAGCGGTATTACGTCAACAGGATCAAGTCAAGGATGCTGTAGTTATTGCCACAGAAGACCAACTCAGTAATAAACGTCTGGTTGCTTATTTTGTCTCTAACTCAGAACAATCGATTACCGACGAATTACGCTCATTACTCAAGACAAAACTCCCAGATTACATGGTGCCATCAGTTTTCGTCCGGTTGGAAGCATTACCTCTAATGCCCAATGGCAAAATTGACCGTCGTGCTTTACCTAAACCTGAGATAGAAGATACGCTTTCAACTCAATTTGTCCCGCCTCGCACTGTCACAGAGGAAGAATTAGCTCAGATTTGGACATCAGTGTTAGGCATCAAGCAAGTAGGAATCCACGATAACTTTTTTGAGTTGGGAGGACATTCTTTATTAGCCACTCAAGTTATCTCTCGCATCCGCCAAGCTTTCAATGTAGAGTTACCGTTGCGTGCTTTGTTTGAAGCGCCGACAGTAGCTGAATTAGCCGAACGCATTGAAACAATTCGTTGGGTCATACAACCCTTTGCATCTAAGGATCAGAACGCCATCAGCGATGACGAACAAGGAGAACTATGACATAGTACTAATGTTCGCTATTACCCCACAACTGAATCCCTGATCCCTGTAACTGTGTGAGTCAGTCATATCTCTCCCTCCTCGTAATCCTCTTTAACCCCATAGGATTTCTCAATTTCCTGACTCAATCCGGCTACCGTAGGCGTAGCGAAAAAACTTAGAAACGAGAGTTCTATGCCAAAGGCTTGACGTAGGCGTGAAATCACCTGAGTGGCTAAGAGTGAATGTCCGCCTAAGGCAAAAAAATTATCATCCAATCCGATAGTCTCTATCCCCAAGACTTCTGAGCAAATTTGGGCAATTTTCACTTCTGTCTCAGTGCGTGGCGTCGCATAAATCGGAGTCAGTTTATCAGAAAAGTAAGCAGCTAATTCTTGCCGTATAATTTTGCCTGTCGTTCCTCTGGGGATTGATTCGACGATGAGGATCTGACTAGGAATTTTGTAAGGTGCTAAATGGTCAAAAAGATAATCGCGCAGGTGCTGAAGTGATACGTCATTCTCTTTCAAAACAACCGCCGCCGCAATATCTTCTCCCAAGGAGGGGTGAGAAATACCAAAAGTTGCCACTTCAAGCACTTGTGGATGTTTCAATAAAACAGCATCAACCTCTTGGGGAGAAATCTTCTCTCCACCTCGGTTAATCATTTCCTTTGAGCGTCCCACTAAAAATAGATCCCCTTCCGCGTCTAAATATCCGATATCTCCTGTACGAAACCAACCGTTGATAAAAGCGGTTGGATTGGCTTCGAGATTATCAAGATAGCCTGGGGTGACATGGTTTCCCCGTACAGCAATTTCACCGACTTGTTGGGGCGGTAAAGGTTCACCCGATTCGTTAATAATGGCAACGTTTCCATTCACCACTTTTCCCACAGAGCCAGGTTTATCAACCGAGGGAGGAAGGGGTGTATTGGTAATGGTTAAAGCTTCGCTCATGCCATAGGCTTCTAAAAAAGGCACATTCAAGAGTTCTGTTAACTCTTTTTTGACGTGAGGAGATAAGGCGGCGGAACCGGAGCGAATGAACTGCAAAGGGAGTTTTGGGGGAATTTTGGGGGCGGCTTGTAAAATGGCTTGATGGATGGTGGGTGGGACAGAAAACCAAGTTGCTTGTGATTGGTTTAGCCACTGCCAAAACACACTCGCTTCAAAGTTTCCATAAAGGCAAATCAGGTTACCTGCGATGAGGGGGACAACCCCATTGGTGACTAATCCATGAACATGGAACAACGGCAAAACGTTGAGGCAAATATCATCTGTCCCCAATTGAAGACAATCTTTAACGTTAGAGCTAGAGTAGCAGAGTCCTTTGTGAGTCACTGGCACGAACTTTGGTTGTGCTGTTGAGCCAGAGGTTTGAAACACAAAGGCAATATCCTCTGGAGAGGGAGGAGACAATACAGACTGAGTTTTAATTTCTGTTGTTTCTTGAAGCTGAAACCAGCCAGTGCGGTTGGGGAGAGGAGTTGCCAGGATAATGGGTAGATCGAGTTGTACGGCGGCTTTAGCGGCGGCGTCAGCACAGTTAGAAACAATGACAAGGGCTTGGGGGTGTAGTTGCTGGAGATAGGTCAGAAATTCGGATTGGGTGAAGTTGGGGTTGAGGGGGATACAAATGGCACTCGACGCAATGGCGAAACTCAGGCTGAGAGTAACCGCACTATTGGCAGGTGCAACCATTACCACGCGCTGTTCTCGGCAGATCCCCCATTGCCTCAATTGGCGTTGTGTTTGATCAACTAATTCCCAAAGATGCTGATAGGTTAAAGGAGGTGATGCTAAAGAACTCAGTGCCAGGTGTTCGGGGTAAATTGCGGCTTGCGCTTTCAGAATTTGCCAAAGTGTCGTCGGTTGATCATTCATCGCTAATGCTTTTCTAGTGATAGGTTCTGGTTTAGGGATAGAGGGGTTGAATAATCGGGGTAATCGCTTCAATGACAAAGGGCTGACGACGGGATAGGGCTTGCTCAATCGCTAACTTCAAAGCTGGCAAGGTAGAAACTTTTGTTCCTGCTACTCCTAGAGACTGAGCCAACTGAACCCAGTTGATTGGAGGAAGTTTGGTGTGTTGACTAGCGGCAGATTGCGGAGCATAACGGGCATAAACACTACCGTAAGCCTGATTATTGCAAACCACATAGATAATGGGTAATTGATAGCGGGCAGCGGTGGCAATTTCAAATCCGTGCATTCGCATTGAACCGTCTCCGGTGACAACTAATACTGTTTTTTCCGGATGGGCAAGTTGCACCCCCACTCCCGCCGCGATCGCCCAGCCCATTGGTGCGGTACTATGGGCTGAAAAAAAGGAAAAGGGTATCTTACATCGCCACGCATACCCTGCCACTCTTCTAGCTACACCAGCATCAACACAGAGCAGGGTATCATCAGGGAGTTGCTGATTTAACGTGTTTAACAACGGCTCAAGGGGAATCGCCAAGTCAAACCCTTCGCTACCTAGATTCGGGTTCCACGCTACCGCTTGTAATGACTGAAGCCATTGTTGACGTAATGGTTTTGAGTGCCACAATCCGGCTAACTGCTGATGATCTAATTCAAAAAAGTTTTGTAAGAATGCACTGTAATTGGAAATCAGTAATTGGCGTTCACAGCTTAGGGTAAATCGTTGGAGAGGGTTTTGGTTAATTAAAAATAAACGCTCTTCTAAATAGTTTTGAGGAGTCCAGCCCAGACAATCTGGCTCGCTCAGATTTACACCAATTAGCACAATAGCATCAATATCATCACGAGCTAAAGCGTGAGTTGCCCGTTGATTGCCACTGAAACCAAACGTTCCTAAGCAAAGCGGGTGGTGTTCTGGCATAATGCCTTTAGCCGAAGCAACAATTGCTACGGGTAAGCAGAATTTTTCGGCTAAGGCAAGCAGCCATTGCGCTTCTTGAGTAGAGGCAAGTTGACCCACGAGCAAGAGAATGTTCTGATTGTGATTTAAAAATTGGCAAAGGTTAGTCCAATTGATGTCTGACGGCTTTGGCAGTATCGGGAGCGCCGGATTCGACTCAGCCATCGGTTTTTTTGGGGAATAAACGGCTTGCTGAACATCAAGGGGGATAGAAAGAAAAGCTGGGCAACGTAACTCAAAAGCCGTAGCGGTTAGGGCTTGTTTTAAATACTCATCGAATCGTTCAGGTTGAGTCACTTTCGCCGCATAGTCCACGGCGCGTTGAAAAAGCTCATAATCTCTGGTTCCTTGCATCCCTCCATCTTGAAATGCCCCGAAACCCTCTTGTGCAACTGAAATACTACCAACAATGAACAATACTGAACTGCGATCAAGACGAGCCGTAATCGCCGCCGTGAGTAAATTGCTAGCACCAGGCGCACCGATACATAGGCAAACTCCCCGGTTTTGAGCAGCACGCGCATAGCCATCTGCCATAAAGCCTGCACCCAATTCATGATTGGCGATAATGGGCTGAATTTGGGATGAATTAACGACGCTCTCAAACAACGGATCAATCAATTTTCCAGGGATTGTAAAAACGAATTGAGTTTGATTTTGAGTAAGCTGATCAACAAGGTAGTCGCTATTGGTATAAATCATGACATAAAGCATCCTCCATTCACATCAATCACGGCACCCGTAATATAAGAGGCTTCGTCTGAGGCGAGAAACGCGATCGCGGGCGCAATGTCTTCGGGTTTACCCAGTCGCCCGAGAGGAATAGTATCGATGATTTTCTGTTGCGCTTCAGGGGATAAGGTTAACCACCTCTGAGCAATGCGTTCAGTTAATGTTGCACCTGGGGCAACTGTATTTACCGTGATATTATCCGACGCCAGAAGTGCGGCTAAATGCCGAGTCATCCCAATCAAACCGGCTTTACTTGCTGAATAATCTACTCCTGCCAACAGAGATTTATCTCGCCCAGCCAAGGAAGATACATTTACAATCCGCCCATATTGCTGTTGTTTAAACACGGTAGCTACTTTCTGACAGCAACGGAACACTGAACTTAGATTGCGGTTTAATATCTCATTCCATTCTGTCATCGTAATCTGCTCCAGGGGTTTCGCTGGTGCCCCCCCTCCTGCATTATTAATCCAAATATCAATGCGTCCAAACTGTTCTAGAGGCTTTTGCACCAACCGATCCAGGGTTAGAGCCTCACAAATATCTCCCCGAATTACCAAAGGCGATGTATAGTTCCGAGCAATTTCCGCTGCAACGGCTTCTAGCTGTTCTTCTTTTCGGGCATTCAAAACTACGGTTGCTCCCTCTTTTGCTAGCAACGTTGCTGTCGCTTTGCCAATCCCTGAAGACGCTCCCGTAATCACCGCTATCTTATTTTTAAATCTCATTTAAAATAATCACACTTACTCGTTTTAATTATATAGTTTTTCACCCATAAAGAGGCTGAAAACCTCTTCCGTCCTGCACGTTCTCCAGTTTCTCTCCTAGACTTGACAATTTTTCAAGTCCATCATGCTTTCTATAACTGGTTTCGGACTGAACTGTAAAAGTTAAAGTTACAGGTAAAATATTTGTCTTATTATTATCAATGTTATATACTTAGAACAGGTTACGTCAAGTCCCATTAATAAAAATGCCTAAAATCCTTGCTGCTCAAGCCTTGTAATTAGGGGTATGGAGATAACTTTATAGGATAATTCAACATCATCGCCATCAGCGATGACGAACAAGGAGAACTATGAAACCGATTAAAGACTTTGTATCCGAACTGCGCCATCGTCAGATTAAACTATGGCTTGATGGCGATCGTTTACGCTACAGTGCGCCTCAGGGAACCATCACGCCTGACATATTGGCACAGATGCGATCGCGCAAACCAGAACTTCTCACATTTCTGGAACAAGTTCATCCCAGCATTCCCACCCCAATTCAACCCGTAACCAGAGATAAAGAGATTCCCCTATCCTTTGCCCAACAGCGATTGTGGTTTATTGACCAGTTTGAAAAGGAAAGTGCCGTCTATAATATACCCTACGCCTTACACCTAACTGGACAACTCAACCGCAAC
>NZ_JAVJNP010000233.1:0-27782 GCF_040217205.1 Coleofasciculus sp. A1-SPW-01
TTATACCAACGGGGGTTACAGACGCGATGAAAGAAGCGTCTGTACAAATGGAAGTGCTACGGGTATCGAACCCTTGCACTTCCCGCTCTCCCCCTACCCCTTACTTCGTTGAAGGGGTAGCCCCTCGCGATTCGGGTGGGATTCAATATCCCCGAAATTAATATTTACCACTTCAATGATAATGTGGTAGAACCTACCTATGATTCTAAACCACACCTACCGCCTATATCCTGATAACCAACAAGCCCAACTTCTAAATGAGTGGTTGGAAACATTGCGGGTGTCCTACAACTATGCGTTGCGGGAACTCAAAGACTGGATTGCTTCTCGCAAGTGTCCAATGGATAGGTGTAGTTTGGAGTCTGAGTATATCATGAGTGCCGATTATCCCTTTCCTAGCTACCACCAACAACAAAACAATCTACCTAAAGCTAAGAAGGAATTTCCACGACTTAAATCTGTTCCCTCCCAAGTCTTGCAGACTAACATTAGAAGGTTGCATGATGCTTGGGACTTCTTTAGGGAGAGGGGTTATGGATTCCCCCGCTTCAAGAAAGTGGGACAAATGAAGTCGATGTTATTCCCACAATTCAAGACAAACCCAGTTACAGGTTGGCACATCCAACTTCCCAAATTAGGGAAAGTGGAAATCAACTTGCATCGACCTATCCCTGACGGATTTGTGGTTAGGCAAGTACGGGTAGTCAAAAAGGCAATGGGATGGTTTGCAGTAATCACTCTGTACTCAGATCTGGAAATTCCAGATCCTTCACCTCATGGTCACGCCATTGGGGTAGATGTGGGGTTGCTTTCCTATCTGGCTACCAGTGATGGATTTGTCGAACCTGGACGTAAATTCTTCAAAACCGAACAAAGGCGGCTGAAAGTGCTACAACGTCGGTTAGCGAAGAAAAAAAAGCGTTCCAAGAATTACGAGAAAGCCAGGAAGAAGGTAGAGTTGCAGCACAATCACATCGCACTCAAGCGGAAGGATTACCAGTATAAACTTGCCCATAAGCTTTGTGACATGGCGGATACTATCTTTGTTGAAGACATAGATTTCCGAATCATGGCAAAGGGTTTTCTGGGTAAGCAGACGATTGATGCTGGTTTTGGGCAGTTTCGCTCTATCCTCAAGTTGGTCGGTAAGAAGCGAGGAGTATTTGTGGGCGAAGTAGATTGCAGAGGGACTTCCCAGACTTGCCCGAATTGCCGAATCACGGTCAGGAAAGAACTCTCTGAGCGAATACATTCTTGTCCTGAATGCAAATACGAGGTAGATCGCGATATTGCTTCAGCTCAAGAAATCTGTAATCGAGGTATAGAAACGTATCCAGGGACTCTGGAAAAGCAAGAAATTGGCTCTCAAGTTGAGGTGTCGGGGGCTATGTGCCTAGATAACTGGCGTAGGGGAGCAATGCCCAATCGTGAGGTTGGGAAGCCCACAGCATAATCTCCGATTTGCTGTGGGAGGATGTCACGATTTACCGTTTTTTATGCCAATCCAGAATGGTAATGTTACCATTTTTGCAGCTAAAAGCCAAAATACTTAGGTTTGTTATCATGAACGATTATCTCAGGCTTAATATTAAGATCTAAGGGAGAACCCGTCCACTGATTCAACGCTGGGAGCAACGTCTACAGGGGTCAAGAATCGCCCAAACCGAATTGATCGCTAATCCTGACTTTGCCATAAATTTCTGTAATCATCTTATAGAAGGTATAGAACGTATTCCCCCTAAGGTTGCCTCCCACACAGCCATTCAGTATTTTTTTCTTGAGTGAGGAAGTAAAATCACAGTGTCGTCTAGTACCATCCAACAAAAACAACAAAGAGATAGTAAAAACGGATTGCCACCCGCTTTCCGATTCGTGCAAGGAGTCGCTCAGGTAACAGGCGGAACCATTCTCGGCATTACAATGCTAACTAGCTCGGTTGTGGCTGGTGGGCTGGTGGGCTTGGCGACAAGCTTCCGCAATCTTCCCGATGTGAGAGTCCTCAGGGGCTATGTTCCCACCGAAACGACCTACATCTACGATATCAAGGGGAAGCACCTGGCTAGCCTGCATGATGAAGCCAACCGAGAGGTGGTTAAGTTAGAAAACATTAACCCCAATCTCAAACGAGCAGTGATTGCCATGGAAGATAGCCACTTCTATATCCACCATGGCGTTAACCCCAACAGTGTCGGTCGAGCCTTTTTAGCCAACTGGGAGAAGGGGGCTGTGGTAGAAGGCGGTTCTACCTTGACGATGCAGCTGGTGAAAAACTTGTTTCTGTCGCGGGAGAGGAAGTTCTCGCGTAAAATTGCCGAGGCAGTTATGGCAATCCGGCTGGAGCAAATCTTCACCAAAGATCAGATATTAGAAATGTATCTGAATCAGATCTATTGGGGTCATAACAATTATGGCATCCAAACTGCCTCGGAGAGCTACTTCGCCAAGCCCGCCACCGATTTAACCTTGGCAGAATCAGCCATGCTGGCTGGATTAATTCAGTCTCCCGAAGAATATAGTCCCTTTGTCAACTATCCCTTAGCCAAAAAACGGCAAGCAATTGTCCTGGAACGGATGCGGGAATTGGGATGGATTACGGCTGTGGAGAAAAAAGAGGCATTAGCTCAACCATTGGGTGTAGGTAAGCCCACTTCCTGGCAAACCAGCCAGCTTCCCTACATCACCGAAGCTGTCGTGGCAGAGTTGAATGAGCGATTTGGTCGCGATGCGGTTCTCAAAGGCGGGATGCGCGTCCAAACTACGGTGGATTACAATTTCCAGCGCATGGCGGAAAACACCATCGCTCGCGCTCACAGTAATTTGCGCCGTCGAGGGTTATATGCTGACCAAGTAGCACTAGCCGCCGTTGATCCGCGCACCCATTATGTCAAAGCCTTGGTTGGGGGGATTGGATACGAAAAGAGCCAATTTAACCGAGCGATTCAATCTCGCCGTCAACCGGGTTCAGCGTTTAAACCTTTTGTTTACTACACGGCGTTTGCCAGTGGTAAATATACGCCTTATTCCACGGTGATGGATACCCCCGTCAGTTACCGGGATGGGAGTGGCTGGTATTCGCCGAGAAACTATGGTGGTGGTTTCGGTGGGGCGATGAGTATTCGGAGTGCGTTAGTGCAGTCGCGAAATGTGCCAGCGGTTAAGCTTGGCAGAGCGGTTGGGTTAGATAAAGTAATTGAAGTATGTCGCACCCTAGGGATTAAAAGCCCGATGGAACCCGTAACCTCCTTACCCCTCGGTGCAATTGGGGTGACGCCTTTGGAAATGGCGGGGGCTTATGCCACCTTTGCTAATACGGGTTGGCATTCTGATCCCACGATCATTGTCCGGGTAACCGATAGTATGGGCAATGTGTTATTAGACAATACCCCGAAACCCCGTCTCGTGCTTGATCCCTGGGCAACGGCGTCACTGAATGCTGTTCTCCAAGGGGTGATTCAAGGTGGAACCGGAACCGCTGCTCAAATAGGACGCCCAGCGGCTGGGAAGACGGGAACAACCAGTTCAGAACGGGATGTCTGGTTCGTCGGCTATGTACCACAATTAGCGACGGCGGTTTGGATTGGTAATGATAACTACAGACCTTTAGGGGGTGGAGCGACAGGGGGTGGATTTGCAGCACCGATTTGGCGCGACTTTATGAGTCAGGCGTTGAAAGGTGAGCCAGTACGCTACTTTGAACCGGCGTCTAAGTATCCTAGTCCTTAAAACACTGATTTCACGGATTTATTGGACAGATGGCGGTAGGGGGTGAGAGGTTAGTCACACGGATTACACGGATAGGTTAGTTCTCTATCAACAGGTTAGAAATACCGTAGGGTGGGTTTCGACTTCGCTCAACCCACCCGACTTCGCTCAACCCACCCGACTTCGCTCAACCCACCAGCCTTAAATCAGTGGCATTCTACTTACTTACCAGCCGAACATCTCATCTCCTCCGTCTTCCTTGTAGGATCAAGGAAATCTCAGTAACAAATGTCCCATGACGCTAACACAGGTTTGGGGTGCTTTACTCATTTTTGTCCTCTGTCCCCTGCTAGGTGGACTTCCCCTGATTTCCTGGATTACCTACTTATTCACTAGACGCCAACTCTCTCAAGTCGGTACGGGTAATGTATCTGTATCGGCGGCGTTCTACCACGGTGGACGTTGGGTGGGGATCTTAGCTGTACTATCAGAAGCCTTGAAGGGAATTGCGGCTGTCTTGCTGGCGCATTATTTCTTCCCCACAGAACCCGCCTGGGAAATCATTGCTCTGATTATGCTGGTAATGGGGCGCTACTGGATGGGCAAAGGTGCGGGAACCACAAATGTGGTCTGGGGATTTGTGGTACATGACTGGCGCGTCGCGTTATTGGTATTTTTAATTGGGGGCATAGGCTTTACTGTTATCCGCGATCGCACGACGGGACGCTATGGTGTTTTAGTCTTATTTCCCCTAATTTTGGCACTGTTACATCCTCATGATTCCGCTAGAATTATCAGTGCGATCGCGCTGAGTCTAATTATCGGTTGGATTTATCAGAAAATTCCCGATGACTTAGACCTTCCCACAGAACAGGCAAAATCAGAATCTAAATCAGTGTTTCGTTTTTTCCGAGGCGATAAAGCTATTATTCCGCTTGAACGCGAACTTGATCCCCAACAAGTTGGCTCAAAAGCGGCTACTTTATCCCAGCTTAAGCGCTGGGGTTATGCTGTACCACAGGGATGGATCTTACCACCAGGGGATGATATGCAACCCTTGGTCAAATATCTTCCTGTTTCTGAATCAGAACCCCTGGTTGTCCGTTCCTCGGCGATTGGGGAAGATGCGGAACTCTCTTCATCCGCCGGACAATATCAAACGGTTTTACAGGTAACCAGCCGCCCCGCTTTAAAAGAAGCGATTACCCAAGTTTTAGCCTCGTATCATCACCCCGCCGCCAGAGGGTATCGCCGTAACCGGGATTTACCCGACACGGCGATGGCTGTCTTAATTCAAAAACAAATCCAAGGGGTATTTTCCGGTGTCGCCTTTAGTCGTGACCCCATGCAGCAACAACCAAACACCGTAGTCCTCGAAGGATTACCCGGAGATGCCTCCCAAATTGTATCCGGTCAAGTCACCCCAGAACAGTATCGGGTATTTTTCCAGCAACCCCAGCTTGTAGGGGCGGGTTTAACCGATAACCTTGAGGACAAAACCGATAACTCGACGAAACCCGCCCCACTTGATCAACAGGAGAATGGAGATAATCGTTCCCCATCGGTTGAAATTGAAGGAGAGGGGGATTTACCCCCAGCGTTAATCCAAGAGGTGGCTACTTTAGCGCGGGAATTGGAAGACCGCTATCATGGGATTCCCCAAGATATTGAATGGACTTATGACGGTCAGCAGTTATGGCTACTACAAACGCGACCAATTACCAATCTACAACCCATCTGGACGCGCAAGATTGCCGCAGAGGTGATTCCCGGACTGATTCGACCCCTCACTTGGTCAATTAATCGTCCCCTCACCTGTGGTGTTTGGGGGAAAATTTTTACCATCGTCTTAAAAGAACGATCGCAGGGATTGGAGTTTAATCAAACTGCTACACTGCATTATTCTCGCGCCTATTTTAATGCCACATTGTTAGGTGATATTTTCCGGCGCATGGGTTTACCGCCAGAAAGTTTAGAGTTTCTAACCAGGGGAGCGAAATTTTCTAAACCCCCCCTGAAATCCACGCTGCGGAACCTTCCCGGATTATTGCGGCTGTTAGGTCGGGAATGGAATTTAGATCAGGATTTTGAGCAAGATTATCACCACCATTTTGCTCCGGTTTTAAGTCAACTGCAAGAGCAATCGGTTTCAGAATTATCAGACGCCGAAATTCTGGAACGAGTGAACCAGATACTATCGGAATTACAACGAGCCACGTATTATAGCATTCTGGCTCCTTTAAGCCTCTCCCTGCGACAAGCATTGCTCAAGGTAAAGGATGAAGAATTAGATAGTAGCCAAACTCCAGAAATTGCCAGTTTGCGATCGCTCGCCCAATTAGCTGATGATACCCGCCATTTATTAAGTCCCAAACAAATTAATTGTGATAATCACGCTTCTGTATTTACCACCTTGTCGGAAATTCCCGATGCTCAAAGTGTTTTAGAACAATTCGACCAATTTCTGGCACAATATGGTTATCTCAGCGATGTCGCCACAGATATTGCCGTTCCCAGATGGAAAGAAGATCCGCGACCGATACGCCAACTCTTTGCCCAGTTTTTATGTGATCCTCCCCCAGCAACTAAACCGCCCAAGCGTCAGCGCTGGAAAGCGGAAGTGGTACAAGCGCGGTTGAATTTAAAAGGGCGAGTGACTGAAGTCTATTCCAAATTTTTAGCCGACTTGCGTTGGAGTTTTGTCGCCTTAGAAAAGCGGTGGTTAGAATCCGGTTTACTCTCTGAAGCTGGGGATATTTTCTTCTTAGAATTTGCGGAGATTCAGCGTCTAATCGCTGAAACCGATCAGGTGTTGCGAGAGGAACTTCCCAGATTGATTAACTATCGGCGATCGCAGTTAGATGAGCATCGTCAATTACGCAGTGTTCCGCCTCTATTCTATGGTAATCCTCCCGCCGTTTCATTTCTGATGCAAACCCAATCGGAACCCGCTCAACAGCGTCTTGTCGGGATTGGCGCAAGTGCGGGACAAGTGGAAGGTTTGGTGAGGGTTTTAAGTAATTTACAATCGGTTCCAGACATTGACCGTCAAACGATTCTGGTTGTCCCCTACACCGATTCCGGCTGGGCACCCCTATTGGCGCGTGCAGGCGGCTTAATTGCTGAGGTTGGCGGGCGGCTATCCCACGGCGCGATCGTGGCGCGGGAATATGGGATTCCGGCGGTGATGGATATTCATAACGCGACTCAGATGTTCCGCAATGGTCAACGGGTAAGAATTGATGGGCGATCGGGTATTGTGGAGGTTTTGGAGTGAGTAAAATTATCAATTAGATTGAATAAAGATGGGTCTTCCGTTTTGTATCTGTAGGCTAGCAGGGGAGATGTAAGCTATTTCTTTATTTCTGTTTTCTTGCACTCTCTTACATTCATGAGTTAAAGGAGATATTTAATTATGACCACTAGAATAACAGAAGTTATGGGCGATGATGGCGAAACCATTTATATCCAATATGATGAGGAAGACAGTGATACACTGCAAGCCGTTAGCAGTATTGATGATATTCAAGAGAGAACGAATAAATTAAAACGAACCATGAAGAGTACAGTCAAGAGTTACTCCAAACTGGTACTCGACAGTGTCAAACAAGGACTCACCGATAACCTAGCACCCAGTAAAGTCGCCTTAGAATTTGGCTTACAAGCTGGGGGAGAAACCGGAATCCCCTTTGTCACCAAAGGAACCGCCCAAGCCAATGTCAAAGTCACAATTGAATGGGACTTAACTCAAAAAACTCCACCCAATTCGTAGTTTGTAGTAATGGCTTTAGCCTATCAAACCCCAAGAACCCAACCAAATCGTTTCGCCATAAATACTTTAAGTGTTTGTAGTAAGAGATTTAGCCTATCAAACCATAAGCCAGGTACTTAGCCAAAACACCGTACAAAAACATCGTCTATGATGAAATAAGATAACTCCCCCATACCTAACCATTCACCGGAAAACACAAAACCTGTGAATCAGGGCGGGTTTAATTACATCAGGGTACAACCAAAAAGATAATAGTAAAACCCGCCCCTACCCATTGACGCGCTTAAGCTGTCATGAATTTAAATTAGGTATTAGTAGCGAGCAAGATGCCTGCACTACAAGGATTGCGCCATTATTGATATTAAGGTTTAAATACCGAAAAGCTTATCCCATAAAACGTCAACCCCATCCCAGTTTAAGATGAGTTACTATGGTCTTGACCAACTCCGGGAATCCATGGTGAAAATCCTGAATCCCGCTAAAGGAGAAACCGCAGGTTCAGGTTTCATCATTCGGGCTGATGGTTACTTAGTCACTTGTCACCATGTTATTTATCTACTCGATCGCCTCATAGTAGAATATCAGGGACAGGAATACGAGGCGCAATGGTGCGAAGCCTTATCCAATCCTGATGTTGATATTGCCATTCTCAAAATTAATATTGAAAACGCCCCCGCCGTACCGATTATTAATCCGCAACAGTTATCCACCTCAGTAACCGTTTATGGATTTCCGCCCTCGCAACAGAAATATTTTCCCGAAGGAATTAACTTTTCCGCCCCAACTATTCGCCCCAGTTCGCCTGTTAAAATTCTACCCACCTATCGCATCCCAACCGTAACTGCCACAAACCCTTGGAATCGATTACCCCAAAAACAGTCTACCTTTCTCTCTCATCGAATTGATGCCAAAGTCGAGTCAGGAACTAGCGGTGGCGCTGTTTTTGCTGAAGACTTGGGCGGTGTGGTAGGCGTGATTCAGTGTAGTAAACGGGATGAAAGTTATCTGATTCGCTGGGACAATTGTTTAGAGAGTTTAGATGCACTGGGGTTAGAACCAGAGAAAAATGCCGTTTGTCAATTTCTGGAGGCGATTGAAAATGATCAACGATTTAAATCCATTGGCTTTTTCCACACGCCGCAAAACGTTGTATTGCAAGAGCAATATATTCCCATTCAAGTTACGCTGGAACGGAAATATAAGCATGAAGTAGAAACAACGTGGGGATATGGGGAATCTGAGGTAGAAATTAAACAGGTTTATGCGCTAAAAGGTGGATTTGAAGAGGTTGAAGAAGTTGAAGAGGTTGAGGAATCGCGACAAACTCAGGTGGATTGGCAAGAAGCGAAAAAAGATCATTCAAGAGTAATGGTTTTGGCTGATCCGGGGATGGGAAAGTCTACATTATTAAAAATGGAGGCGGGATTAATCGCTAAACAAGAGAGGGAAAACCTAACCCCCCAGATTTCTTGCCAATTAGATTCCTCTTCCGTTACCTTGACAGATCCCCCTTCCGTCCCCCTTAAAAAGGGGGAAACTAAAGAAGGCTTCGCTTTTGATTCCATGGGGGAAACTAAAGAAGGCGGCGCTGATGTTGTACAGAACGGAGAACCAGATCTTTCGCATATAACCCCCCTTTTGAAGGGGGGTAGGGGGGATCAAAAAGCCTTGGCTGAGAGTTCAAATGTAGCCTTAAATAAGGTAGTAAATGGAAAAATAGACAATGTAATATTCCCCCTATTCTTGCGCCTATCCGATTTAGATGAAACCCCCGAAGAAATCATTGATTCAATCCCTCAACTGATCCAGCGAGATTATCCGAAAAACTATCCGGCTATCGACACCCTACTCAAAGACAAATTAGAGAACGGCAAATGTTACTTACTCTTAGATGCCTTAGATGAAGTCCCCAAAGAAAATCGGACTCGTTTAGCCGAAAAGCTGAACCGATTTGCCCGCAATTATAACTGTCCGATGATTTGCACCTCTCGCATTGTTGGCTATGGCGGTGCTTTTTTGTCCGAGGCGAAAGACGTAGAAATTGTCCCCTTTACTCAAAAGCAAACCGAAGCCTATATTCAAACCTGGTTTAAAAATGCGGCGGGTTATCTAGAGGATGATTCTGTCTCAGCCGAGGGATTGATTGAAGAACTGCGCCATAAACCTCAAATTAGTGGATTAGCTCAAAATCCCTTATTGTTATCGTTACTTTGTAGTTTATATCAAGTCAAAGGATTGACGCTTCCAGCACGGCGAACTCAGGTGTATGGTAAAGCCGTGGATTATATGTTGGGAAAATGGGGAGTTGACAATCATCGACAATCGGTTAATCAGGCGCGAGTATCCGCTAAAAAAGAGCTTTTGCAGGAACTGGCTTATCAATTGAGTGCTGAGGGCAAGGAAATTTTTTCCATAGACGAACTTAGGAGTAAGATAGAAAACTATCTGAGAAGTGAGCAGGTGTGTAGCGATTTTAAAACGCTGAGTGCGGCGAGTTTGATTGAGGAGTTGTCAGAAAACGATGGTATTATTCAACTATTGGATAGAGGGGGCGATCGCTATCTTTTTCTCCACCGCACGTTTCAGGAGTATTTGACAGCAGCGTATTTGAGTCGAGTTGAGAATGGGGTGGCGTTAGCGCGGCAGCATTTTTGGGACTATGACTGGCATGAAACCCTAAGTTTGCTGGCGGGATTGATGGATGATCCGATTCCTTTGTTGCAAGCGATTACGAAGGAAAAGGATGATATTTTTAAGACGCTTTTACTGTTAGCGGGGCGATGTCTGGCGGAATGTTCTGAATTTTCTCACCCTTTGGTTACTAAGGTAATTGATAGACTCTACAAGTTTTGGCTGTCTTACCCAAGGGTTGGGTTTATCACCTCTACGCTTGTGGTACTGAGTCAGGTGAATTCGCAGATGGTTCAGAGGTGGCAAGCTGCCCTCAATGATTCCGATAGTTACGTGAGAAGGAAAGCAGCAAATGCTTTGGCTGAGATAGGCAATCCTCAAGCTGTCGAGATTTTAATCGCTGCCCTCAATGATTCACGTGGAATCGTGCGATTATATATGAAAGTGGGTAAGATAGGAGATGCCAAAGCTGTGAATGGTTTATTTGCTGCCCTCCATGATTCCGATCGTTACGTGAGATGGAAGGTAGCAGAGGCTTTGGCTGAGATAGGCAATCCTCAAGCTGTCGAGGGTTTAATCGCTGCCCTCAATGATTCCGATCGTTACGTGAGATGGAAGGTAGCAGAGGCTTTGGGTAAGATAGGAGATGCCAAAGCTGTGGATGGTTTAATTGCTGCCCTCAATGATTCTGATAGTGACGTAAGAAGGAATGCAGCAGAGGCTTTGGGTGAGATAGGGAATGCTAAAGCTGTCAATGGTTTAATCGCTGCCCTCAATCATTCCGATTTTTCCGTGAGAATGGATGCAGCAGACGCTTTGGGTAAAATAGGCAATGCAGAAATCTTGAAAAAGCTAATTAAGTTCCTCTATATCAACATCTATCGTGATGACATATTCCCCCTAGCACGAACATTAGCCGTTCGATTCAGCAAGGAAAATCTGCCGTTTATTCCCGTCTATCCTAAGTTGGTTCGCTTTAGCTATTCACCTATATTGGCAACAGTGAAGCGTCATTGGCGAGAGCAAAAACAAAAGGCAAGGAAAAAGCGTTTAACGAGGTGATTAGTTCAGGATACAATTGTGAACTGGGGGAGGGCGGGTTTTGTACAACAGTTATCAGTTACATCCCACAAGTTAGTCCCTAAACCCGCCCCTACAGATTGTTTGTGCAATGACGCGATACAATAGACAATCTTTTGAAGACGATATTACAGCATTCTGTCAAGTCCAAGAAACACTGGGATTAACCGGGAAGGAGGCGACTCGCAACGATGACAACGACTCTAGATCAAACCATTACCTTAGCCGAATTCCTCAACCTGCCAGAGACAAAACCTGCCAGTGAATTTATTAATGGTCGCATCTACCAAAAACCAATGCCCCAAGGCAAACACTCTCGCCTAAAGTGTCAACTGTGCAATCGGATAAACCACGTCGCTGAAGAGTCGCAAATTGCCCTGGCTTTTCATGAACTGCGTTGCACCTTTGGCGGGCGTTCAATTGTTCCTGATGTTACCGTATTTCAATGGCAACGAATACCCATTGATACTAACGGTGAAATCGAAAATGTATTCGCACTTTCTCCCGATTGGACTATTGAAATTCTCTCCCCTGATCAGAATGCCACAAAGGTGATCAGAAATATCCTCCATTGCCTGAGACAGGGTACTCAGTTAGGATGGTTTATTGACCCGGATGAGCGATTAATTCTGGTATTCTTGCCGGGAGAACAACCCCTGGAGATGACAGGTGATGATCTCTTACAGATACCTGAATTTTTGGACTTAAATCTAACCGTCGCTCAGGTATTTGCTTGGTTAAAAGCTGGAAAATAATATCCTCACGCTACAGTTAAGTTAAGGTGAACGTCCTGGTTTCGTAGTAGGCACGAAGCGTGCCAGAAGCGCTAAAGCGCTGACTACAAACTCTGATTTGTTCGCCACGCGATCGCACGGCTGGGGAAGGGCGGGTTTTGTAGAATAGTTAGCGGTTACATGCCAAAGGTTTATGACTAAACCCGCCCCTACAGGTTATGTGGATGAGGGCGCGATCGCACGGCTGGGGAAGGGCGGGTTTTGTAGAATAGTTAGCGGTTACATGCCAAAGGTTAGTCCCTAAACCCGCCCCTACAGGTTGTGTGGAGGAGGGCGCGATCGCACGGCTGGGGAAGGGCGGGTTTTGTATAACAGTTATCGGTTACATGCCAAAGGTTTATGACTAAACCCGCCCCTACAGGTTATGTGGATGAGCGATCGCACGGCTGGGGGAGGGCGGGTTTTGTACAATAGTTAGCGGTTACATGCCAAAAGTTTATCCCTAAACCCGCCCCTACAGGTTGTATGGATGAGGGCGCGATCGCACGGCTGGGGAAGGGCGGGTTTTGTATAACAGTTATCGGTTACATGCCAAAGGTTTATCCCTAAACCCGCCCCTACAGGTTATGTGGATGAGGGCGCGATCGCACGGCTGGGGAAGGGCGGGTTTTGTATAATAGTTAGCGGTTACATGCCAAAGGTTTATCCCTAAACCCGCCCCTACGGGTTATGTGGATGAGGGCGCGATCGCAGGATGACTTGCCTTTGGATAGATACGCTAGATTCAATGCATTGCTAAAGTTTAAAATTAAGTCAGTTTAAGCTGTTCGGTACTTAAACCTTAATGTCAATAATGGCGAAATCCTTGTAGTGCGTTTAGCGAAGCCATGCCGCAGGCTTTGCATCTTGCTCGCTACTAATACCCAATTTAAATGCATGACAGCTTATCTCATGGGAAACAAGCAAAAGCTTTCCCAAAATTGTATTTAATAATACAAAAAATCGGTGAAATCAGCTAAGCATTTGCCGGATCATCAATTAGAATACTCGTCCACAATTTTTTCCCCAAATGCTTCACCGCTACTGAATCAACTGACGGGGTGTATCTACCCAAACCAACCATTCAACTCTGAGGACAAAGGTAATGATGCGTAAAATAATCATCCCTTTAGGCGCTGGCGTACTTGTCGCTGGCTTGACACCAACCGTCGGCGCTATGCCCATTGAACCCTCTCAACCCGACAACGCCACCCTATCTGGTGAGTCGCTACAGGGACTCGATAGTCGTAGCCTAAACGATAACGCCACATTTTTTCCTCAAGCTTCATCCAGATTTCAACCTGAATCTGTCGCATTACCTGATAATGAATCAGAGAATGAAACTCCCGCCATCTCGTTATTTGGCATAAAATTATCGGCTGAAGAATCGCCGTCTGATTCCGACGATTACCCATCTACTTATTTAGAATTAAGCGATTTGGAGGTTTCGGCGGGTGGATCATCCCTGGATAGTGAGCAAGTGGTGAACGTGAAGTATCGACTTCTTTCGCCTTAAATTTTGTACAAGGATTGAGGAAATGTAGAGATGCTTCTAGCATCCTGTCTGTAGGGGCGGGTTTCACTATTATCGTTTCTTTTTTACCCAGATGTGACAAAACCCGCCCCGACCGAATGTTACAGTTCAAAATTTCCCCCCTCATCCCCTAACCCCTTCTCCCACCGTGGGGAGAAGGGGAACCAGATTCTCTTACTCCCCTCTCCCGTGCAAAAAAAGCGAAGCAACATCTGCTCTCCCCATTTTGAAGGGGGACGGAAGGGGGATCTAAAAGGGGGGAACGAGGGGGGTCAGAGAGGGGTTGAGCTTAAGTTGACACCAATGGCAAGTGGGTCGCCCCTACAGGGAAACCAAAGGTAACATTAAAGCCCACAAGGACTATCGCTACCGTTATTTTCCTTATGCGCTACCGTATGACTCAAACGCATAAAGAAGGATTGAGGTGTGTCTTCCACATCAGACACCACACCATGTAAACGCCGCACTAATGCCATAATCTTATTCCCATACTCCGGATCAGGACTCCAGCGCCGACTCAACTCATACACCGAAGGCGCACTCCCGCGTAAGACGAACTGGAACCGAGGACTGACAATGGGCGGATGTTCAATCGGTGCAGTCGTTCCATAGGCTTTGAGGTGCTGAATATGGGCTTTCACACCTGTGCGGATATCTGGGAAAAATGCACCCGCCGGATCACTATTGGCTGTCCCTAAACCGCCAAAGTTATTCTGTTCTGGTTGTAATAAACCACCAAAGCGTAAGAAATCGGTCACGAGACACATCTGACAAAAGGCAATGTCGTGATTGACATCTTCTTTTTCCGCTTCTTCAATGTAAATGGTATGGATGTCGGGGAACTGATCCAGGGCTTTGTCATTATTACTGGTGAGAAAGGCTTTTAAATCCGCTTCTGTGGCATTGCCAAACCAGATAATCTTGTCCGATTCATCCAAATCAGTTTGAGTGGCTGTATTTAGTAATACCGTTCGGGTATCACTATCCCAGCCGACAGAGATATTAAAAGGTTGGAGATCAACCGCTTTTACATACACGACATTGCCATAACTGATTTGGCGAATATCCGATTCCACAGTCAGATCAACACCTAAATTCTCTACCAGATCCGCCGGAATATAGGAATTCCCGTTGACGAGAAGCCCTTTTTCGTCATGGTCGTAGTTTTGAATTTTGATATTAATCAGTCGGAAATGGGGTGAAGTTTGATCCGATTTTGCCGTTTGACCACTCCATTGCAGCAAGCCATCCGCTAAACCTTGGGCAAAGCGATCGCGGTTTTCTTGAAGTAAGGTTAAGTCTTCGGGATTATCTAAGAAACAGAGATTGAAGATAATAGATGATGCCGCGACTTCACGACAAAACGGAAGCTGATTTTTGGCACTCAAGGTATCCGGTTTAACACCACGAGAGAGGGGTTTTCCGGGTAAACGCAGTTCGGGGACTTTCTCCAAGAATGCCTCTAAGACCAACTTAGCATCGTCCTTGCGGTCTTCGTTGCCATCAATATAATAGGCTTCAGTACCCCGAACTGAACCATTAAAGGCATTACCACCCAGTTCTATCGCCACATCCCCAGGCAGAACGCGATCGTTGATCCATTTGATTGTACCGCCCAGATCCAGATCATCGGGTACCGTCAGGAAATTAACCCCTCGGGACTGGAATTCCTGCACCAAGGCGTTACGAGTAAGAATCATTTCCTCGGCTTCCGTTGTCCCTAAAGCAACAACGCCGGGATCTTTCAGGTCATGACCCGCAGAAATAAAGATGCGCCCGACAGCCGTTGCGGGTGGAGGCGTGGGTTTAGAGGGTTCGGGTTCGGGTTCGGGTTCAGGTTCTGGAGTGGGTTTGGGTTCAGGTTCGGGCGGTGAAATAACCACAGGTGCGCCGAAAAATCCCAGTTGCACGAGAGTAGCCGGTCCCACCACACCATCGGTAATTAGGTTCCTTGCCTTTTGAAACAGCTTGACTGCTGCTTGAGTTCCTGGTCCAAACACGCCATCTACCCCAACATCAATTTTGGCATCTGCTAACGCTTGCTGGATTTTGCGGACATCTATACCATGCATGTATGGACTTGTCAACTTAATGATTTCAAAGCCCTGCCAGACTTCCCCAAAACCGCCGATAATACTCCGATTCAGTCGCCGTTCAGTGGCGGGTCCATAGCCCCCATCTTCGGCAATTCGATCCTGGGGATTGTATCGATTCCAAACCCGTTGGAACGCCCGTACCGCTAGGCTACGAATATCACGTCCGCCACGAATATAGTCGAAGTGAGGATAATCCCTCGGACCCAACCATCGCCAGCCATGTCGTTCTAGAAAGGGACGCCAGCCATCGGTATCTTGGATATCCAGCGCTAAACCACTTTGGTGATTACTGCGAGGTGGACGGGCGGCGAGTTGAATCCCACAGCGACGACCTCCCCGATAGTGATTGTAGAGGATAAGCTGTTGGGCAATGGTGCGATACGCCGAATTGATAGTTAGAGGAATCCCGCGATCGCGAATTGCCCGCCCCAGGGCGGCTTTAGCACCAGGCTGAAGGAAGGGCCACACAGCTTGTCCCAGACGCACATTCAAGTCTTCAAAACTGACCAGGGTGTCAGGTGTGATAAAGTTCATCTCATTAATCACCTGCTGATCCAGTCCCCGCACAACATGGGTGGAACAGGAACGCACATTAAACAGAACTTCGGTAGAACCAGGGGGAGACACTGGGGGTAGCACCACGGTTTCGCCGTCCCAAATCTGAATATGGTCGGTAAAGGCGTACCATGTATTCTTGTTGTTAAATCGGTCTGTGGCAAACGCCACCCGGATATGGTGAGGTTCTCCGTCCTTAGGGTCCCAACTGTGCAGTACTAACTCTGTCCCTTCCGTCAGACTATAAAGGTCTTCTGGGTTAGAGATTTGACTACTATCGACAGGTTGCTGTTTGAGGAGGGTATCTGCAAATATTTTAAGCGTTAAAGCCATTGGCTGTTCATTTAAAATGATTTAGAGTTATTTTAGTAATTTTACTACATGAGATGGGGGAACAGGGAACAGTAAGGACTTAACGATTGTTAACATTTCTGAGTGCAGCGGACAGAATTTATGTCCAGGGAATGATGTCCCTTCGCCAAAATCCCAAAGAGTTACTTATGATTCAAGGACCATCTCCCCGTAGCAAATATCCGTTAACTGACCAAACTCGGTTAGTTTTTTTAAATAATATTATCAATAATCCTAACATTATTGTTGGTGACTACACCTATTACGATGATTTCGAGAATCCAGAAAATTTTGAACGGAATGTTTTATATCACTTTGATTTTGTCGGTGATCAGCTACTAATTGGCAAATTTTGCGCGATTGCCTCAGATGTCAAGTTTATTATGAATGGGGGGAATCATCGCACCGATTGGTTTACTAATTATCCCTTTCCAATTTTTGGTTCCGGATGGGAAGTCGCCATGCCTGATAGCTGGCCCCACAAAGGGGATACGGTGATTGGGAATGATGTCTGGATAGGTTATGGCGCAACAATTATGCCTGGTGTTCATGTAGGGGATGGGGCAATTATCGCCACAGCATCAGTGGTGACTCGCCCGGTTGAACCTTATGCGATTGTGGGGGGAAATCCGGCGCAAGAAATCCGTAAGCGTTTTGACGATAAGGTGATTGAGGAACTTTTAGAGATTCAATGGTGGAACTGGGATATTGAGAAAATTACTCGTAATCTGAAAGCTATTTGTGGTTCAGATATACAGGCGTTACGGGAAGCTGCATGACTGGGTGCTAGTGAAGTGCGATCGCGTTTAATATTCTCCAGCTAATGAATAACAGATCAGTTTCAGGCTGTCAGCTATTGATCCAAAACTGGGTGTGACACCCCTCATCCCTAAAGGCGATTATAAGAGTAGTAGATGTACCGAATAGAGAGAGTTGCATGAGAGAGTGGCTCTCTTCTTTCTTTTGGGATGTCCGGGGTGTCGGCTTATGTAAACTAATGTAACAAGTATTTGACCGAAGCGCAAGGGTTGGGGAATTATTTGAGTTGACAAAAGACAGACATCAAAAGGTGCGATCGCGTCTTCATGGCAAAAGCGTCAACAGCAGTAACACCCGAACGAGACAGATACGGGAGTGGGTGCGATCGCGTCTTTCCCTGTCACTCACTCAAACCCTAATCCGACATATCTTGTGTCCAATCCTCCAGTGCTAAACCGGGAACTTGAGAGAAATCCCGTTGGTTGCGAGTAACCATCACCCCATTAACTGAAAGTGTTATGGCGGCAATTCTTATATCTTTTTGTAGTCTTTTTTTATTAAGTTTCTTATTTGCCTGCAATAGTTGTTTATAGCAACTGTAGGCAGCCCGATCCATCTATTGGATTACGTTCGGATCTAATATTTTCAGCAATTTCCGCAAAATCCGGGTCATCTTTAAATACTCCTGCGAACTTGCTCCAGGGATTTTCTGTTGTTTTCCTAGCTTCATTGTTCAGAGTTGTCCTTCCCATAGATACAACTTCCGATTCTAACTGTACACAACTTAATTTTACTCTAGGTAAATTCTCTTGATTCTCCGGTTCTACATCAGATTGATCCGAGTAAGGATAATGATTTTGGCAGTAGACTAAAAACCTAACAAATTGCCAGACATCTTGGAGTTGCTCTTCTGGGAGTGCTTCAATCTCCCTCAATAACTGTTGTTTTAGGCTAACAAGGGGTGTCATAGTGTTTCCCGTATTTACTACAATTCACATCCTTCTCTACCCATTGTATATTCATCTTCTCCATTTGGCTCAAATCCCGATATTCGGTTGACAAAGTAGTGGTGAAGACAGCGCCGACTCCGCAGGGGGAGACGATGTTAAAGCAGTATCTGCCAAAGACTACTACTATAGAAACAACGAGTTAAACTAAAAGTATTACCAAGGAGGGCTGAATGAATGATCAGGAGTTGGCAATTCTACTCAATGATCTGGAATCGGATCGGGTAGAACGTAAAGCTTCAATAGCTGACCGAAATATCATTCGTCAGGCTATTTGTGCTTTTGCCAATGACTTACCCAACCACCAGCAACCCGGAGTCCTGTTTATTGGCGTTAATGATGACGGAACTTGTGCAAACTTGCCAATTACTGACCAATTCCTGCTCACCCTATCCGATATACGATCCGATGGAAATATTCTGCCTTTTCCGTGCATGATTGTCCAGAAACGAACGATTAGTGGATGTGAATTAGTGGTTGTCATCGTAGAACCCTCTGATGATCCACCGGTGCGCTTCAATGGACGGATTTGGGTACGAGTGGGTCCGCGCCGAGCAACGGCTACACGACAAGAAGAGCGTCGTTTAGCGGAAAAAAGACGGGCAAAGGATTTACCTTTTGATATTCTCCCTCTACCATCGGCTAGCTTAGATGACCTAGATTTAGACTTATTTCGGCGCGTTTATTTACCTTCATCTTTAGCGATTGATATCCTAGAAGAAAATGAACGCTCTATTGAGCAACAACTCACCTCAATGCGCTTTGCCACAGTTGAACCCCAGCCCAAACCAACAGTATTGGGTGTCTTAGTCGTTGGTAGTGATCCACGACAATTTCTTCCGGGTGCCTATATTCAATTTCTGCGTATTGATGGCAGTGAATTAACAGATCCTATTAAAGATCAGAAGGAAATTGGCGGTTCACTTCCTGATTTACTCCGAATACTTGACGCAACGCTTCAAGCTCATATTTCCATAGCCACAGATATCACCGCCCAGCCTATTGAAATGCGACAGCCTGATTATCCCATTGTGGCGCTACAACAACTAACCAGAAATGCCGTGATGCACCGCATTTATGAAGGAACATACGCGCCAGTTCGGATTACCTGGTTTAATGATCGTATCGAGATTCAAAATCCTGGTGGTCCTTTTGGTCAAGTGACTAAGCAAAACTTTGGTCAGCCCGGTGTAACCGATTACCGCAATCCTCATTTAGCCGAAGCGATGAAGAACTTAGGTTATGTGCAGCGATTTGGAGTCGGAATTCAATTGGCACGCAAAGAACTACAAAAAAACGGTAATCCACCTCCAGAATTTGTCGTCGAAGACGCCCATCTGTTAGTCACACTTAAGAAAAAACCATGAATACAACTATTATTGCTTTTTTCAACAACAAAGGCGGTGTGGGTAAAACGTCATTAGTTTATCACTTAGCCTGGATGTATAAAGATATGGGGTTGCGAGTTGTTGCTGCCGATCTTGATCCTCAAGCTAACCTGACGGCTGCATTTCTGGACGAGGAGCGATTAGAAGAACTTTGGTTAGGCAATAGTGCTAATACAGTTTTTGATTGTATACAACCGCTTTTAAAAGGAACGGGTGATATTGATAATCCCTACCTGGAATTCATTGAAGAAGCTCAGTTATCGCTTTTTGGAGGAGACTTAGGGCTTTTGGTGGGAGACTTATATCTTTCTGGTTTTGAAGATGAGCTTTCAGCACAGTGGCCCAATTGTTTAGGTGGAGGGGGTCAAGAACGAGCGTTTCGCGTTATGTCTGCCTTCTGGAGAATTATGCAAAACGCCGCTTTAGCTCATAACGCTGATGTTATATTACTGGATCTTGGTCCTAATTTGGGGGCGATTAATCGGGCGGCGCTAATTTCAGCCGACTATGTAGTTGTTCCCCTTTCACCGGATTTATTTTCGTTGCAAGGTTTGCGTAATCTGGGTCCAACATTGCGGACATGGCGCGAAGAATGGCACGAGAGACTAACTAAAACAAGTTCTCCAGGAAAGAAGGGTTTAGCCACAGATTTACAGCTTCCTCAAGGCAAAATGCAGCCGATTGGATACGTTGTTTTGCAACATTCAGCCCGATTAGATCGTCCGGTGAAGGCGTATAATCGTTGGATTGCGCGTATTCCAACGGTTTATCATGAAGATGTATTAGATCAGCCGCTGACTGATAATATTTCTGTAGCTGATGATCGGCATTGTTTAGCCTTACTGAAAAACTATCAGAGTTTGATGCCCATGGCTCAGGAAGCCCGTAAGCCTATCTTTCACCTCAAACCGGCTGACGGGGCGATTGGCGCTCATACTTATGCGGTGAGGAATGTCTACCGAGAGTTTGAAAAATTGGCTCGCGCGATCGCACAACGAACAGGAGTAAAACAGTTACCAACACCCACCGCGCCTTTATAATGGCATAGCGTACCGAATTGGATGGATTATATTGTAGGAGCGTGCGCCCAGAAACTCCGTACAATTTATTCTCTACAATTGAATCAGGGCGGGTTTTGTTGTTCAGTTATGGGTGACAAGCTAGCTTGAATCCCTAAACCCGCCCCTACAATTTACTTGATCAACCCTCTAGTAGGGACACGATACAGCACTTTCCGCTCTTATGGGATACGTTTGATCCCCCTAAATCCCCCATGGAACAAAAAGCGAAGCATCCGCTGGCTTCCGCCTTTTTAAGGGGGACGGGAGGGGGATCAAAAGGGGGACGGAAGGGGGATCAAAAGGGGGGACGGGAGGGGGATCAAAAGGGGGACTTTAACGGTAGCAGGGTGTGTTAATACAGCTATTACCGCTGTATATTATGCCCCTACAGGTAGCCCCTAAACCGTCAAGAAAACCTTATTCATAATCCAGTTTTGGATCAACCTTAAACGTTCCCACAGACGCCTGTAACTCTCGCGCCACTTCCACCGTTTTTCGCAGCGAATTCGACACTTTCGTCGAAGAATCTGAGGTTTGGGCTGATACCATAGCAATCTCGTACATCAAACTACTCACCGCTTGCGCCGTTTGCGTCTGAGACACCGTAGCTGTAGAAATTAACTGCACCAATTGGTCAATCTGATAGGATACCTCTAACATCTGACCCAAGCTATTCTTGGCATCATCTACTAACTGTGTCCCTTCTACCACCTGCTTGGTGCTTTGTTCCATCGCCTCAACCACCATCGCGGTTTCCCGTTGAATACTCTCAACAATTTCCTCAATTTCTTGAGTCGCCGCCGCCGATTTTGCCGCCAATTCTCCTACTTCTTCAGCAACAACAGCAAAGCCTTGACCCTCTTCACCAGCCCGTGCTGCCTCAATCCCGGCGTTAATAGCTAGTAAGTTGGTTTGTAGGGCGATTTTCTCAATGATAGATACCACCTTAGCAATCTGTTGCGACGACTCACCCAAACGCTTCACCTTTTTCGCCGTCTCCCCAATCGTACTCCGCAGATTTAAGATATTCTCTACCGTTAAATCCATCGCCGCTTGACCCATTTGGGCGGTATTGGATGCTGTACCCGCAACAACTGCCGCTTGGCGAGCGTTCTCGGCGACTTCTTCAATGGACTGGGTCATTTGTTCGACAGAATTTAAAATTTGAGTCGTTTCTTCTGCTTGTTTCAGTGCCGCTTCTGCCAGTTGCTGAATCGCTTGTTCGTCTTCACCAACCGCCATATTCACCTGAATTGCTGACTCTTGTACCCGCGTGACAATCTGCCGCAAGTTCTCCACAATTGAGTTGAAAAAGTCAGCAACGGTGCCAATTTCACCAATGTTGACCTCTGCCCGTACTGTTAAGTCCCCTCTGGCTGCACCTTCCACATCATTAAGCAGTTCAACTAATTGCATTTGAATCGCTTCTTTTTGTTGACGTTGCTCTTCTGCCAGACTTTCAGCTTTTTGACGGGATTGCTCAATTTGGGCTAAGAAATCTAAACGATCTAAGGCTGAACCGAGTTGAATCGCCACCTGTTTAAAGAAGGTCATTTCTGACTCTTGCCACACCCGGCTACTGGAACATTGATGGGTAACTAACAAGCCGTGAAGATCACCATACGCCAAAATCGGTGCGACTAAATTGGCTTTGACGTTAAAGGGTTCCAGTTGACCCAAATAACACTTACTTAAACCTGCCTTGTGAATATCTTCAATCGCCTTGACCCGCCCCTGCTTGTATTTTTCTACATATTGCTCCGCAAAACAGGGGTCAGCAATATTCGCGCCCAAGGCTTTGGGAAAGCCTTCTGCCACCGATTCAGCCGTGATTGTACCTTTCCAGTTTTCGTCAAATAGATAAACGATCGCGCGATCGGTTTTCATGGTTTTGCGAATTCCTGTAATCGCGGCATGATAAATTTCCTCCACGGTCACGGATTCCCGAATGCTGGATGTAATTTCATTCAGTTGTTGCGCCCGTTCGGTTTCCGCTTCTTTTTCGACCAAGAAGTTCACCCGGTCTAAGGACAAACCAACTTGAATTGCTAACTTCTTGAGAAACTCAATTTCCGAATTCTGCCAATTATGGGGCGCATTACAGTGATGGGCAATCAATAACCCAAATAACTGCTCATCCTTGAGAATGGGGGTGACCAAATTGGCTTTCACTTGTAACCGTTCCATTAACTGGAGGTGATCCGGATGAAATCCCGCTTCAAAAACATTATCGGTGGGTACGACTCGTCCTTGTTTGTAAGCTTCGATCAGAGCATCCCCAATACAAGGGTCTTCAATTTTATCCCCTAAGGCACGAGTCCAAGCGGGAGCGACGGCTTCATTGGAAATGTATCCCCGCCAGTCGGGTTGGAACCGATAAATTACCACCCGATCAACGCCCAGAATTTGCAACGCCCCTTGAACAGCCGTCTGGAAGACTTCCTCTAAATCTCGTTCAGTCCGAGCGCGGGAAATGGCGATGTTGGCAAATAATTCTGCCTGTTGTGTTTCTGCCGATTGCTGATATAATAACCCCTTAACACTGGTGACCAGATTATTAAACGCTTGTGACAAGAGGCGGGTTTCTGTCGGACCTGCGGGTTCAGCATGAACATTGAGATCCCCTGCAATCATCTGTTCCGCCGTGCCAACCAATTGTTTTAAGGGCATTGCCAAGCGACGGGCTAAAAATAACAGGATTGCGGCGATCGCACCGCCCAAGAGCAGAAACGCTAAGGAAAAGGTCAGCGCGGCTTGAGATCCAGTGCGGCGGAGGTCACTTAGTTCCATGGAAACCGCAATCACCCAGTTGGTTTTGGGAACGGTGACCAGAAGATAACGGCGACCCGCGTATTCAAAGTTAGCCCTGTTGAAAGAATCGCCAACCTGAGAGGGAACTGACTCTATGGTTAAATCTTTGAGTGGCAAATTACTCGCTACTGATTCCGCCTGAGGATTCTGAGACTGTAGGCTATCGAGCAACATTTTGGCACCTTGCGCGATCGCATCACCGCCCACAACTGTCTGTTGACCTTCTCCGTCCTGAATCCCGACGTTATGAATGACAGTGACATTACCCTCTTGGGTCAGGGCTAAAAGTTGTACGATTTGAGAATCAACTACGTGTAAATCTGAGAGCAAATTATTCAGCACTGTACCGAACGCTGCGGCGGGTAAGACCCCTTTGACCACACCCAGAAATTCACCTGAGTTCGGATCAGTAATCGCTTGGCTCAGTTCAATACCAAAAGTATTTGCCGATTGATCAAACGTCGGTTCGATTAACCGACCCTCACCTGTTTTCGTTGCTTGCCACCATTGTTCATCCCGTTGCACAAAGTCCGAGGTCGGGCGACTATAGGCGACGTTAAACCCGTGTTTGTCGGTAAAAAATAATTCCGCAAATTCGCTAACTTCTGCTGTTCTTTGCAGATAACTATTCAGAGCTGAATTGGGTTGAACAATTTTATTTGTGGCGAAGGTTTGTTCAAGCTGCTCAATCGGAATTGTCGTCAGCCCTTCAGTTTGAGCTACTGTTGCCGTATTCTTCGCCGCATTAATGACTAACGGATTATGCGCCACAATTGCGGGAATTTTTTCGGCTTCGGCTAACAACTCAGTGACCAGATCACTGGTTAATAATGCTTCATTTTGTAATAACTGCTCAGTTTGTTCTTGGCTGCGTCCCGAAATAATTCCAGATGTCACCAATCCCGCTAATCCCAAGGGAACCAGTACAGCAGGTAAAATGGTTTGCAATAACTGAATCCGCAGGGGAGTACTGTTCTGGGATAATAAACGATTGTAGCTCGGAAGAGTACGCCCTAGGAAAGAAGGCTGTTTCTTCGGCTCTGGAGGAGTCATTCCTGGGGGGGGAACGGATTCGAGAGGGAGTTGGCTGTTAGGATAATTCGTTGCACTATTTTGATACCCTCTATTCAAAGTGTCTTCATGGGATTGAGCGTTATAAGTGTTAAGTGGATCAAATTTAGTAGCCATGAAATGATGTCCTTGAAATGAGAGTCTTGGTTAATTCTTGATTGTCATACTTGCTTTTTGATCAGCAAGCTACGTTAAAGAATTCTGGCATCGACGGGGGCGAATTTAGTAACACCATGGTCAAAAAACAGGAGGGTAAAAAATTGCCCCTACTTAACAGAAATCAAAAGGGTTTATAAGTCAACTAAAATTGGTGTAAGATGCCGGAAAAAGTATGCTAAGTGGTCTTTATGTACCAACCAAATTGCTATCAATTGTCCAATACCCTATATCAGCTTTACATCATTAGAGAACTCGATCTCAATCTAAAATTTACAATCCAAAACGGTATCAGAGGAATTCTGGTGTTACAAAACACGACAGACACTTATCCTCCCAAGGCGTCTAAAAAGACAGCCATACTTGTTGCTGAATCCTAATTCACCAATGACATAAGACGATATTGGATTAAAGCACTCGTCTGCACGCCACACTAGCCGCCTTGATACCCCCACCCGAGGCAATTAAAGCACCGATGGGACCGCCAACCGCTTCCCCGGCGATCGCCATTTCAATCGCCACCGCCAACGTACAAACATCTAAATCCGCTTCTGATGCAGGTTGCGCTTCTGGATGGTTATCTTTCCAGGCTTGGGCTAAAGGAACGGCAAGTTCTGCTAATTGATTTTCGAGGTCAAATTGCTGTACTTCTTCAGAAGATACAGGTTCAGAGGTTGAGGGATTGAGATTACGTAATTGGTTGTCGGATTTGAATGAACTCATAGTGCTAGTACCTAAAAAAACACCACACTCAGGAATAGTGGGATCGAAGCGAAAACGATAGATTTACCCTGGTGGTGTCCAACCTTGAGGAGAACAGAAGCAAAAGAGGCGAGCGATCGCAGACCCTAGGCTTTCATTCCCAGATACGGTTGAATCTGTAAGACAGTCGTATAACTTGTAATACACTTTCCTTATCATAGGTCAACTACACGAGCATCAGCAACAAAGTCTTAGAGGTTTCATCGAGTCTTCATAAACGGGGGGACTCCGGGTGCAGAGGATATAAGGGAAACAAGGTGGGGGAGTTAACTCAAAACTCTCTCACCTAAGCGGGGTGGGTTTAGTCACATCGGGGTGGCAAAACACGATAATCGTGAAAGTGAGTCCCGACTTCCCCAATCACTCAAACAGAACTGTAACCTCACTGGATTGGGTAAAATAATTCCAAATCGCGATCGCTAAATCATTCTCATATTCCAGCTTTTCAATACCCTGACAATTCTGGCAATCCCCTATACATGATGACGCTTGACCATCTAATGCCCCCTCAGGAATTGCCAAACAAATGTTAACAACCGGGATCTCGTGTCCCTCACCCAATCCGTTATAGGTGCTGAACGTCACCGCAGCAACATAGTCCATATTGATGATCAAATCGGCGAGTCGGATGAATGCCAAGATAAACTCCTCGCACAGATAATTCAATAACTGTTTTGTCAAAAAAAACCTACATAAAAAGGTTAAGTCACACACCCAATTGGTGTAGTCAAAGTTGAACTCTTCAATTTGGTGTCGTAGATGCACTTACCGACAACGGAATAGATCAGAGAGCTTCCCCTAGCTTGAGTTTTTCTCAAAGGTCGGGTTTCTTTTCTATGCCATTGCCATGACCCTGAAAACGTACTTAACCGTAAGATAGCGTAAAACACGTAATACACCAATAGCATGATAGTCAATCTGCACACTGATCAGCAATAGGCTGATCACAAACATTGGGTGATTAGGGACTGGGGATGGGAAAAATTCTCCTCCACACCTGTGCACCCAGGCTTCCCTATCTTCCCTCATCCTTTAAAAAAATCTAACAGCGCCTTGGCTGTCTGTTGTGGCGCTTCCTCTGGTAGAAAATGACCGCACTCCAACGCCTGACCCCGAACATCGATCGCGCGATCGCGCCAAGTTTGTATGACATCATAGCGGCGTTGCATGACGCCTTTTGCTCCCCATAACACCAATAGAGGACATTGAATCTTCTGGTCAATATCTGCCTCATCGTGTTCTAGATCAATAGATGCGGCGGCGCGATAATCTTCACAGGTGGCGTGAATCACAGCAGGTTGACTAAAGCAGCGACTATATTCCGCCATCGCCGCTTCGGTGAACCCCGCCTGTGTCGCACTCCATTGGTGTATCTTGGTTTTCAGGTAAAATTCTGGGTCTGCACCAATCAGTCGTTCGGGGAAATCATAGGGTTGAATCAGAAAAAACCAATGTTCGTAAGCTGTGGCTAGTTCCTTATCCACCGTTTGAAAAATCGTTCGGGTGGGTACAATATCTAAAACCGCCGCTTTATCAACTCGGTTAGGATGGTCAAGCATCAGGCGATGCAACACCCGTCCGCCGCGATCGTGTCCGGCGGCGAAAAACCGCTTAAAACCCAGGATATCCATCAGTTCCACTTGGTCTTGGGCAGTTACCCGTTTAGAATAGGTCAGATGGGCTGGATCAGAGTTGGGTTTATCGCTGTCACCATAGCCGCGCAAATCTGCACAAATCACGGTGAAGTGCTGTGCCAGAACGGGTGCAACCTGATGCCACATTACATAGGTTTGCGGATAACCATGGAGTAATAATAGAGGATATCCTGCGCCACCCATCACCAGATTAATCGTGGTGTCTGAGGTGGTAATTCGATGCTGGGTAAATTGCTCAAACATACGTGCTAACGGAGAATAAGTAGACAGATCTTAACCAAGTAGGTTAGTTTATACTCAGACATGGTATCTTGCTGCTAGTTAGACGGTGCATGGGGTGAAAACCTTTCCAGCAGCAGATACAGGCATTTCCGATTAGTTATCCGTTTGTTGAGCGCGATCGCGCCGTTGAGTTAATTCAGAGCATTTACGTTTCTTACCGAAAAATAGGGTCTAAAGCCTCCCCCTTTTAGGGGGACTTTTAAGATAAATACGCTACCGTATTAGTATGAATTGCCGATATCAATTCAGAATCTATCCCACCCCTGGTCAGCGTCAATCATTGGCGCGGCTATTTGGGTGCGTGCGGGTAGTCTGGAATGATGCTCTTTTCTTGTG
>NZ_JAVJNP010000234.1:0-31812 GCF_040217205.1 Coleofasciculus sp. A1-SPW-01
AATCAACACTCACCCGATTAATTTATTGGTCATTTCTGTACCGACAATGACCCGCCTATCCATCCCGACACCAACCTGGGTTGTTACTGAGCCTGTCGAAGTACAGGTATGGTGTGGGGCTTCCGGCGAACAGAGCTAAAATCCCGATGAGGGAGGAGGACGTCGGATCAATCCTGTTCGGTTATAGCAGTAGACACATCGATTAGGACTTTCGGCACCATTGTAGAGACGCGCCATGGCGCGTCTCTACATAAATGATGTGTCCTAACCGCTATGGCGGTTGCTATAAGAGAAGCTGGGGCAGAATACGTTAACCTCATCGATGCGGGACAATAGGAGCAGTTATTTGTTGCCACACTCATTCGACTATGCCTGAAATACTAACGGAGATTAATCTACCGCCCCAATTTCCTGACCATACCCAGTTACCTGAATCAGATGGTACATTCGTAAAAAATTTCCAGGAGCATCCCCAAAGCCTAATTCTTACTGATTCCCTTGATTCCACCTTACGGCGACTGCATCCAGACGGGCAATATTGTATTGGACAAGATTGTGGGATTTACTGGCGCGAAACTGACCCACCGGAGAAGGGAGCAGAAGCGCCAGACTGGTTTTATGTGCCAAATGTACCGCCTCGATTAGATGGAGTCAACCGTCGCTCTTATGTGTTGTGGCGGGAATATATTACACCCACCATCGTCTTAGAATTTGCCTCTGGAGATGGAAGTGAGGAACGCGATTCCCTTCGGGATAGCTTCGCTTCACGCACTCCCTTATCTCGCGCTGAAACCGGAGTCGTCACCAAACCTGGTAAATTTTGGGTCTATGAACGGGTGATGAGAGTTCCCTATTATGGCATCTATCAAATCAGCAACGATAGGTTGGAGATGTATCACCTTGTCGGTACGGATTATGAGCCGATGACTCCCAATCAACGGGGACATTATCCGATTAAACCGATGCAGGTCGAGTTAGGGGTATGGCGAGGAGTTGTCTTGAATCAGCCAGAACAATCCTGGCTACGTTGGTGGGATGAGCAGGGGAACTTATTGTTAACCGGACAAGAACAAGCCCAACAGGAGCGACTAGAGAAGCAGCAAGCGCTGCAGCAGTTAGAACAAGAGCGACAGAAACGACAGCAGTTAGCACAGCAGCTTCAATCCCTCACTCCGGAACAACTTCAAGCCTTGGGAATTGACCCAGAAATGCTCGGCTAAGTGTGGCTTGCTGCACAAATCAGGAAACTCCCTGCAGCAAACCCCAACTAGGCACTAAATTCATTAAACGGTTTTTTTGTCAAATCCGCCTCGGAGTGAGTCCAGACAATTGGGTGATGCAGCATACTTGTATTATTGAAATTTTTCCGACGCTAGCCCGAATAAAATAACGCCGAATTCAGGCGTTGAAGCGTTTTTTATTTAAAATTGACCGTAGTATAACCAAAATACACTATTCAAATAAAATAATACTACAACCTCAAACCCAGGTCAAATCAGGATTTATCGGTGACATTTTCTGCCCGCCCCAAGTCCCCTTGTCTTTACAATATTAAAACTTAAACCTCGAAACTAAAAGTTTTATTTATATTAGCACCGACAAGAGACAGTTCCTCAACTTGAGATAAATGTCAGCTTTTAGCTTAACGGTTTGAATCCCATTTTATTTTTTCAGGTTGAGAATAACTGACTCCAAAGTATCAGCTTGAGAGAAGTTTCCGGCTTTGAGGTTATTGTAGTGGCGTCGCAGTAAATCAATATCCTGGGGTTTCCAAGAAACCAAGGATGTAACTACAGCTATCTTTTCGGCTAAGTCCTTTTGCAGTCGTGGCAAATCCTGAGCGTTTTCCCAGACTTGGAGAAACAGTTCCAGTGTTTTTTTGCCCTCTTCGTAGTTGAGTGCAGTGGGAGTTGATTGAGGATAGCCTAACCATTTCAGCAAGGTTTTTACTTCATCAGTACCCCCACTCAATAAATAAGTGGCAAACCGCCATTGTTCAAAATCTGGTTGATTAGCTTCATAGACATTATTCAAAATAAAAACAATTTCAGTTAACTCCAGTTTTCGGATATTAATTAATGCCAGAGCTACCCAGTTACGAATGTATGAGTCAACGGTTTCATCCTGAAGGAAGCTAAGAATTTCCGGGATGTATTGAGCGCCAGCTTTACCCAGTTTACCTAATGCCTCAACCGCCAAGAAGCGACGAACATCATAATCAATGGTTTCATTCTTGAGGAAATTGAAAATTTCAGGAATGTATTGAGCGCTATCTTCCCCCAGTTTGTCTAATACCTCACTCACCAAGAAGCCACTAAGTCTTGGATCAACGGTGTCTTCCTGGAGGAAGTTGAAAATTTTAGGAATGTATGGAATGCTAGTTTTCCCCAGTTTGATTAATGCAACAACTGCCGAGCCACGATAATCTGAAGAAACGGTGTCATCCTGGAGTAAGTTGAGAATTCCCGGGATGTATGGAGCGCTAACTATCCCCAGATTTCCTAATGCCTGAGCCGCCGATTTACGAATGTGTGAATCAACAGTTTTATCCTGGATAATGTTAAGAATTTCCGGGATATATACAGCGCCAGCTTTTCCTAGTTTACCTAATGCCTTAACTGCCGAAGAACGAATCCACAAGTTAACGGTTTCATCCTGGACTATTTGGGCAATTTCAGGGGCGTAAGCAGCGCCGGATTTTCCCAGTTCACCTAATGCATAAGCCGACGATTCGCGAAGTTGTGAGTCAATGGTTTCATCTTGGAGAATGTTGACAAGTTCAGGGGCGTAAGCAGCGCCAGCTTTCCCCTGTTTGCCTAATACCTCAGCCGCCAAGCCACGAACTTTTGCATCAGCGGTTTCATCCGTAAGGATGTTGAAAATATCAGGGGCGTAGGCAGCGCCGATTTTTCCCATATTCCTTAAGGCATCAGCCGCCGATTCACGAACTCGTAAATCAACTGTTTCATCCTTGAAGATGTTGAGAATCTCTGGGATGTATACAGCCCCAGTCTCGCCCAGTTTCCCTAATTTCTCAACCGCCCCGCTACGAACTCGTGAATCAACTGTTTCATCCTTGAGAACCTTGAAAATCTCAGGGATGTATGCCAGCCCAGCTTCTCCCATATTTCTTAATGCATAAGCCAAGGCATAAGTCGTCGAGCTTAGATCTAGTGAATCAACCGTTTCATCCTGGAGGAAGTTAAGAATGTCCGGGATGTATACAACCCCAGCTTCTCCCAGTCTGACTAATGCATTAGCCGCCCGACTACGAACTCCTGAATCAGCAGTTTCATCCTTGAGGATGTTAGCAATCTCAGGAGCATATATAGCCCCAGCTTCCCCCAGATTGCCTAATACATCAGCCGCCGAGCCACGAACCCACCCGTCAGCGGTTTCATCCTGAACGATGTTGGCAATCTCAGGAGCGTATATAGCGCCCGCTTCTCCGAGTCTAACTAATGCATCAGCCACCGAGCCACGAACCAACCCGTCAACGGTTTCATCCTGGAGAAAGTTGAGCATATCAGGGATATAGTTGACACCCGCTTCCCCCAGATTGACTAATGCATCAGCCGCCGAACGACGAACCCATAAGTCAACGGTTTCATCCTGGAGAAAGTTGAGCATATCAGGGATATAGTTGACACCCGCTTCCCCCAGATTGACTAATGCATAAACCATCAGGCGACGAATGTGTGAATCAACGGTTTTATTCTGAAGGATGTTGGCAGCTTTCTCAGCAATATCCTCATCCTCTGGTTTTTCAATGACAGCTTGTAACTCCTGTGGCTCATATCGAATTAATTGCCAGAATGCATAGTCTTTAACTTTGTCATGCCCATCGTCGAGGGCAGCGATTATCCCATCAATATGCCAGGGTTGCGGCTTAGGCTTGGGGGGTTCTTGAGCGCTAACCCAAGGAAGGGCAAGCCAGAGCGTTAGGAATAAGGTAAATAGAAATAGGAAAAAGGGATAAAAGGTTTTGGTTTGATTAAAAGTCTTTAACATCCTGGGAATTTTGCCGCCAGAGATTATACTAATCTCTCCAGTGTAGGCAAAAGCGATCGCAGACGGCACGGCTACCTCTTGCTGATTTCATCGCATCGCCCTCAACGGTTCAAACGGCAGTAATTAACCGCCGCGCCCGCCCTGATGATGTGGCGCTGTATGGGGAAAAGGTTCTGGCGATTCTCAGACGACTCTATCAATCGGCTGGTTTATGTAAACTGTTCTAGTCAACGTTTTCGGCAGCACGTATGGCTACCGCGATCGCACGCTGTACAGCTACCTCTTTCTCCCCGACAATCACCCCCTCTCCAGCCGTTCGCTGGGCAACAACACCACAAACACAAGCGGCGGCAAATCCATACACCCCTGCCATTTTCAATAATGTGCCGCATTCCATCTCATAGTTGAGAACATTCAAACGACGATATTCTTGAGTAATCCCTTGAAGCCGACGGATTAAATAAGGATTCGCCGAATCGGTGCGTTCTTGCCCTTCATAAAATGTATCCACCGACGCCGTAATCCCCAGATAATGCTCAATCCCTAACTCCCGCGCCGCCTCCACTAATCTCACCGTGAGAAACGGATCAGCCGCCGCCGGATATTCAATCGGAGCAATATCATTAGCTGCACCTTGGCGACATAATGCTGCACGAGTAATCACAATACTACCCACCGGGACATACTCTTGAATCGAGCCACAAGTCCCCACGCGAATAATTGTCTCAATCCCCAATTGCACCAACTCATTCACCACGATACTCAGAGATGGTGCGCCCATGCCACTTGTCGCCGATAAAATCGGGCGATTATTGGACAATTTGCCCAGATAACTCTTTAATCCCCGATTTTCCGAGAGCAGACGCCCCTCCTGCAAATAGTCTTGAGCAATCTGAGAAGCGCGTTGCGGATCACCGGATAACAGCGCCAGGGTAGGCGGCGGTGAACCGAGGTCATCTTGCCCAAAGCCAAGGTGATACATAGAGGAACGGCTCATAGGTTGAATAGGTTCGCTGTTTCTATTAAATCAGCCACAAGACCTGCTGCGTTGCGCCAAAATAGAACGCTTAACTTCACTCGAATTTTCTTTGGCTAAAAAATAATTGCACTTTATCAAAACTTGATAAATAACCTCATCTATCCCCACTTCAGTATTCCGGAATTTTACGGATATCTTTTTTTATCCGGGTCTTTTGTGAAGGCCTCATAAAGCATTTACGAATTCCATAAAATTTTCATAAATCAATGTTTTTATGTTTTGCACTATTTGCTTTATGAAGTTTTTATAATTGTTATTCATTAAAAATCCCTCAAGTTCTTACCATCAAAGGCTTGTAGCTGTTTTGCCCTGCCTTTGTATTTTTGATATATATCAAAGTTTTTGCAAAGTTAAGTAGTTTTACTAGACAGTAAAACTACGTATATGACACTATTTAATTAACTAAGCAACTTAAACAATTGTCCAGGAACAACAAAAAAAATGTAATCAAAGCCATCTGTTTCCCCTCAAATTAAATCTTCCAGATTTTTCCTTCAAAGAAGAGTCCTCGAAAACCTTTACTCGCAAGCAACCATGTTTACATCAACTGCCATGAAAACCTTATCGATGACAGCAGCTAGCGCGACTTTGATGGCTTTGGGAACAGGTGTGACTCCGGCTGAAGCGGTGACTGTGTTCACTGACCGGATGGCTTGGGAAGAAACAGTGTCTGGTATTACTACGGAGACTTTCTCGACACCTCGAGACCAAAGTGAAAACTTACTCCTAGAAAGTGGGATTCAGGTTACAGGGATGTCATCAGTCTGGAGTTCTGGTCAATTTTATACCTCCACACCCAGTCGTTCTGAGAGTGTCGAGTTTGAGTTTCCCTCTCAAATACTCGGATTCGGCGCTGACTTTAACTCAACAACCAGTAATGGAGGATTAACGGTTTCGGGTTTGTTCGATGGAATACCGGGTATAGATACAGTCGTCTTCTCGGAGTATTTTCAGGGACAAGGTACTGGTTTCCTGGGAATCGTCGCTGATACAGCATTTAATTCCCTATCGTTTGCGATGCAGTCACCTCCACTGGCTGTCTCGGCGGCAAATGAAGCGTTTCAAATGGATAATTTCAGCTTTGCCAGCAACCTGGCTGATAGAGATGCTGTAAGTTTCCCAGAGTCACTAACTGACTCAGAGACAGAGAATAATAGAGGTGAACCAATGCCTCTTTTGACCGACACTAGGTCGGAATCTGTTCCTGAACCTACTTCAGTGTTAAGTCTCTTGATGATGGCTGTTTTGGGTAGAACTTCTCTGCGGAAGCGCCAAACTCGATAAGTAGTGGTCACGGCAATAGGCAATAAAATAGGGAATGGGTGCATCCCTTACATTGTCCAAGTCGTTCTGAGAAGGGACAAGAGAGAAAAAGAAAATAGTTCTGTTAAACGTGTTGACTAAAATAGGTGAGAATAGCTAGAGCGACAAACAGACTCACCAGTAACCAGCGACGCCGCTTCAAGATTTGATCCAGATATCTGTTCATCGTAACTCCTTTGCTTCTCGTATAAAAAGTTATAGTAACACTATTTATGCAGCATTTTACTGGCTCAATTCATGCTTTAAAATCTCAATGGGATAGAGCGATGAAACCGTTTCAAGTTAATCCTCACCTTAGCCAGAACGTATTTATTGAATTAGTTGCTGCTTATTCTAATCCAAAACGATTCTATCACAATCTCAACCATGTCAAACAAGTTTTAACAACAATTGAAGAGATCCGTGAACATAGACTCACCCCCCAACTTACTACTCTGGATTTCTCGATCATTCGTGTCGCGGCTTGGTTTCACGATATCTTTTATGACCCAAAGTCAGACGACAATGAAGAAAAAAGCGCTAATTACGCAGAATTGGCATTAAACCAATTGAAACTGCCAATTGCACCAATAAGGCGAATCAAAACTCTAATTTTGCAGACTAAAACCCATCAAGCTTCAGTGAATGAACTGGACTGCCAAATTCTCTTAGATGCTGATTTAGCCATTCTGGGTACAGCCGAGTTAGACTATTATAGTTATGCTTATGCTATTCGACAAGAATATTCCTGGATTCCCGATCAAATTTATCGTCCAAAACGAAAACAGATTTTACAGAACTTTTGCCAACGGGAACGACTCTATTTAACGAATCCGATGTTCAATCAATTCGAGGAACGCGCTAGGCAGAATTTACACTTAGAAATCTCATTGTTATCATCGTAGCTACCCAAACAGCAGATGCCAACCCACAATTGCGATCGCTAAATCTGCGAGAATGTGGCTGATGTAACTTGACCATAAGGTACGATAGGTGAGATAACACCATGACCATACTGCCCCAGCGATGAATACGCCCAAGGAACCTAATAGGACGACCCCCCAATCAGCAGTGTAAGCGGCTAAGGCAATAATGTGATGGAGAGTGAATAGCATCGCCGCCAAGAATACGGCTTTTGTCCCAGATACCAATACCTCACATTTTTTATACACAAACCAACGCCAGATATACTCTTCGATTAACGCATTAATAAACGTAAAATACAACGCGCCACCCAGATAAATCTTTGGGCTAGTAATACCTGCTTGCTTTGCCTTAGTCCGGACATCTGTCACATCAATCCACTGTTGACCTAACAGCCAATAGGCACTGAGAATAATCCCAAACATCAACAGTCCTAATATTGTACCTACTAACAATTCATTTTTTTTCGGTAGGGATAGTCTAAATTTGCCATGATCCACCCAAATAAACCAGACTAGGGGGAGTGCCAATAACCAGACTTTGCACAGGGAAAATATCATCTGTCCTAGAGAGCCTGGTGCAATATATAATGCCATGGTTATCCCTAGGCTGGCAGCAGATACAAGCAGTAGCAACGCAAAAAATGCTTTTTTACGGGGATGAGTAGTTAGCATTTGACCATTTGTGGCACTAAGTTTATGTTGTATTCAACGCTAAAAGCTTTAATGGGATTCACGCGCAAAGGTATGTGCCACTTTTATAAGTTGTCAATGGCGACTGAATCTATTTCTCCTCTCAGGGAGACTGTCTAACCTTAGAACCGCTAAAGCGGTTACTACAAGCCACTCGAACCCTCACTCTGATGGCTAAAAAACGAGACAATTTGGTAACTGTCACAACCGTATGTTGATCCTGATGCTAGTTATGATGATGTGAATAACTGCTATAACTCAAAAGCTTCTGGTGGTTATTCGGACTAGACATTAACCGTTATGACACAAAAAACACGCGGCGCGATCGCGGCTGGACATGAGAAAACGGCTGAGGCGGGTAGGGAAATGTTTCGCCTTGGTGGTAATGCGTTTGATGCGGCGGTTGCAGCGATTCTTGCCTCCTTTGTCACGGAACCGGGACTCACCTCAGCAGCGGGAGGCGGTTTCCTCTTAGCCCATACCCAAACGAATCACAATATTCTCTTTGATTTTTTTAGCCAAACCCCATGTCAAAAACGTCCTGAGGATGAAATTAATTTTTATCCCGTTGATGTTAATTTTGGTGGTGCTATCCAAGAGTTTCATATTGGGCTGGGTTCTATGGCGGTTCCCGGAAATATGGCGGGCGTGTTTCACGTTCACCAACGATTGGGTAGTTTACCCTTCCACGTTATAGCCGAACCAGCGATTCACTACGCGAAACATGGGGTTAAATTAAATCGATTTCAATACTATTGTTTAACCTCAGTTCTGACGCCAATTCTTATGGCGAATCAAAACGGACAAAATGTTTTTATTCTCACCGGGAAACCTATCGCACCCGATGTAACGATAACCATGTCCGCCTTTGCCGATACATTAGCGTATTTAGCGAAAAAGGGAGTTCGGGAATTTTATCAAGGAGATATTGCTCATCAATTAGTCAACGATTGTCAGGAATTTGGCGGATATTTAACCTTAGACGATTTAAAGCATTATCGGGTGATCGAACGGCAACCTTTAACGGTTAATTATCGAGGCAATACATTATTCACCAACCCGCCTCCCAGTTCTGGTGGAATATTGATAGCTTGGGCATTAAAATTATTATCTACCGTTGAGTTAGCGAATCTGGGCTTTGGCAGTGCGCGTCATTTAGAAATTCTGGCACAGGTTATGCAGTTGACAAATGCAGCCAGACAGGAGGGGCTGAATGATTATTTGTATCAAGAGAATATTGTTAATCAATTTTTAGCTGACGATTTTATTGCCCAGTATCAACAAGACTTAGCAGAAACGGTAAATAAATGGGGCAGTACCACCCATATTAGTGTTATCGATGAGGTGGGAAATGCCGCTAGTGTTACCACGTCTAACGGGGAAGGGTCGGGTTATGTGATTCCGGGGACAGGGATTATGGTGAATAATATGTTAGGAGAGGAAGACTTAAATCCCCAAGGTTTTCATCAGTGGCAAGAAAATGTGCGGATTTCGTCGATGATGTCTCCCTCGATTGTTTTGCAGAATAATCAGGCGGAAGTTGTTTTAGGGTCAGGGGGTTCTAATCGGATTAGGACGGCTATTTTACAAGTTATTTCTAATATTTTAGATTTTAATATGACGGTTGAGCAAGCGGTGAATAGTCCGAGAACCCATGGAGAAAATGGTCGGTTTCATATCGAACCCGGTTTAACTGAAGCGGAAATACTTAATCCATTATTGACGAACCAACAGGTTGTGCGTTGGCGGGAAAAGAATTTGTTTTTTGGCGGGGTTCATACGGTGATGAAAACGTCTGATAATTTACTTGTCGGTGCTGGCGACAACCGTCGAGATGGTGCGGTGGCTAAGTTGTAGCGGTATGTCAACTGTAGGGGCGCACGCCTAATTTGGTAGATTAGCTTGGGTTCGTAGTAATATCATGTCCGGTTGAATACCCATAATTACGGTGATGGGGGAATCTGGGATAATTATTTTGTGCGATCGCCTATGGTAATCTGTAACGGAATATAGGGCTAAGGTTCCCTACTACAAGCCTATGCGATCGCGCTCATCTCATTATGTCCCCCACTAAACCCTGTATCCCCATCCCACCACCCCTGATGATGTCAGAGGAGGGTTCCTTTGCTCACCAGACACTGACGCAACGCTGGGTGACGATTATTGAACGGGCGATCGCATCCAACCATTATCCCGCCTCGATTACTCAGAATCTGGAGAATCTGCGTCAGGAATTGCCTTACGGAATCGTGCGATCGCTTGAGGATGAAACTCAACCCGATTTAGAGGCGTGGAATACCTATATGGCACCCTACCAGGGAAAGCGCTGGATTGATATTCCCTGGTATCCCGCAGAAGTCTATCTCTACCGTCGCATTTTAGAAGCCACCCACTACTTTCAACCGGGAAAATGGCACCGAGTCGATCCCTTTGAACCGCAAAAACACAGCAGTTTAGCAAAGGTAATGTCCGCGATTGAGACAATGAGTGGCAAAATTAACACCTTTGTTGATGCTCAAGGGAAATGGAACCGTATCGATTTAATCGCCCTCTTTTATTTTGCCCTTTGGGGAAATCGCATTGATTTAAGCCTGTTTCCCACTGACGCCGGAGAGAGTCAGCGGATGAATATTGAAGCCTATCGCGAACAGGCAAATCTTTTAGTTGATCATACCCCCCAAATTGCCGATCACATTGCTCACCTGAAGGGAGTTCGCATCGATTTAATTGCGGATAATGCTGGGTTTGAGTTGTTCTGTGATTTATGTGTAGCTGACTTTTTCGTCAACAGTGGAATCGCTCAACCTGTTTACTTACATTTAAAGCCTCACCCAGTATTGGTGTCTGATGCCATGATTAAGGATGTTCAGCACACCATTAATGTTCTCTGTCACCATAGCCATCAGGATGTCCAATCTTTAGGAAAACGTCTCAAAAATTATATTGACAACGGTAACATAATCTGCTGCGAGGATTCCTATTGGACAGCCCCCCTCGCCTTTTGGGATATGCCAGAATCATGGCGCAGTGAATTAAATCAATCCCAACTTGTGATGATTAAAGGAGATGCCAATTATCGCCGCTTACTAGGCGATCGCCAATGGGATTATACGACGCCCTGGGAGGATATTGTTTGCTATTTTCCCGCCCCATTTGCCGCCCTACGCACGTTCAAAGCTGAAGTCGCCGCCGGATTAAAACCGGATCAAATTAAGCGATTGAATCAAGATGATCCGCAATGGTTAACCAATGGGCAATGGGGCGTCATTCAATTTTTCAACCCACGCCAGTAGGTTGGGTTGATGCTTCTTATTCAACACAATCTCAGCGTCAAGCCCTTACTACAAACCCAATTATTATTCATCATTTAATTCATCGATTTTGAACTGTCGCACTTCTTCCAGACTCAACCCCGTTTTCCGACTAATTGTTTCCTCATCTAACACATCCAGAAGTTGCTTGGCAATTTCTCGACGGGTTTCTTCTTTCCCCTGTCTCAATGCCCGTCGAATCGCATTACGTTGATCGTGGATATAGATTTCTCGCTGTTCTAAAGCTTCTAATTCTTCCCTAGTTAGATTTGCTTGATTCGCTACTTCAAAGGCTTTGCGAATTTCTGGCACTTGCGCCATGGTTTCGGGGATAGTCTCTAGAGTTCTAGCTGTTTTGATAAAATAAATCCATTGCTCAGTTAATGTCTCTAACTCCTCTAAGCTTTTGCTAAACTTGGGTAATTCTACAAACACTAACTCTAAATCATTAATTGGATAATCTGTCAAAAGTCTCTTTTCTTTGAGAATAAAATTAGAAATGACCTGATTCAGATGCTCAAACATTTCAAAGTCGGTAATAGTTAAAGCAATCACCGGACTCAGTATCGTGTAATCTTCTCCAGGTTGTAATTGAATGGAATAGGCTTTAGCCGCGTTATATAAAATTCGCTTTTCAAAGCCTTCTACATTCAAAACTTGCATTTCAATAATCACCGTTTTATCGCCAGTTATCCTAGCCTTCACATCTAAGTACGTATCTTTAATCCCCTGAATTTGGGGAGCCAGATAGGGATTGAGAATTTCTACATCCTGGATAACGGCTCGTCCTTGGTAGAGCAGAGCATTTAAAAAACTGATTAGAATATCTTTGCTTTGCTCAGAGCCAAATATTTTTTTAAAAGCAAAGTCAGTTTTAGGATTAATAAAAATCATAATAATAAAGGGTGACAGCGATACAGATAGCTAGGTAAAACTTTCAAGGCGTTCCCTTCCCCAATCTAGTGCTGTCCGCACTGATGAAATAAAGCGTTGAATATTCTCAAGCGTAACTGCTGATTCACCGCCAACATAGGTTGAACCCACCTCCTCATTACCCTGTCCTACATTTACCATAAATAGAATGTCAAACTCACCATCCTGTGGTGAACGAATTTCTCCGGATAATGCTTGTACTTGAAAACCAAGTTCCCAGGTAACGAAGGGTTCTGATTGGCTATCGGGATTATTTTGTAAACAGGTAATGTGATTTTCAAAATAGGCAATTAATTCCTGTAAATCCTTGATACTGATAAAAGTTTGAGGAGATTTAACAGAAACGCTAGCCAGTTGGGGATCTAGCCTAAATTCGACAATGGCATCAAGATAGTCTTTAGTATGCTCTAGATGTGTGAGATTGAATAGAACTTGATATCCATCAGTTTTAAGAAGAGATTGGTTGCTCATTTTTTGTCTGTTGTATACGCTTGTTTTTGGGGATGGATGAAACATTAGTTAGCGGGATTGGGGTTAAAACCGTACCTTAGTCCAAGTCTTTCTAGTTCTTGGGGTCTAATATTCCGCAAACCCGTAACAATTCCTGCATCTCCCACAATTACTATATTGTAAAGTCTTCGTCTTGAGCGAGTTCGCTGGATATACACTGTCGCTCCGTCTTTTTGGGTAGTCTTGCGAGTATAGTTTTCAATGATATCGTCTACTAAGTCAAAGGGTTGGCTAAAACCGTGACGGAGAAGACTCTCTCGCGCATGGGTTGTTAGTCTTTGCCCTTTTGGGGTGGTAGTCACCTGGCTCAGTTCGTGATTATCCGGATTTTCGCTCCCTTCATGATTCGTCACGTTAAATGGATCGGCTCCCCTGTTAACGGCAAACTGTGGAAATTTATCTGTATCGAGATTACTGGCTTTTGACTGATCGTTCAAGAGATTGTTGCTGATTCCTAATTGATCAGGCTTCCTTAGTCTTTTGCCTCCATAACCTGTTCAATAAACTGTTGCATCCGTTCAAAATGTGACCCTTGCCAATAAATCTGCTGACAGGTTTGACAGCGATGAAATTCATCAATGGATTGTCGTGTTTTCTCTGGTAACTGATCCGCGATCGCGTCTTTTTCAACAGGTTCTAATACGCCATTACAGCGGATACACCGATGAAAGGGTAAAATAGCATCAAATAAATTGAAGCGACGCAAAACTTCCACAATTTGTTCATCTGGATTTTTGGAGCGCACATAATACCCATACCTCACCATAGAACGCATCAGTAATCGGGTATCGCGAGTTAACAGAATCCGTTGCTCATCCGCAGAAACTTGGGCTAACTCTGGATCAGCGTAGTCATTGCGATAAAGGGTATCAAACCCCAACAACCGCAACGCATTGGCTAATTTCCCTAAATGAATATCTAGGACAAACCGATACTCCTGGGGTTCAGGGGGACTCACCCGAATGCTAGGATTGATTTCATCTAATACTGAAATCGGACAAACCGTGACGCGATCGCCATCCTGGACAATATAGGAAAAATCAACCGATTCTCCATTCACCACAATCGCATCCACTTCCGGATGAGGAACCCCCAGGGATTCGATCATATCCTTAATCGAGGTTCGCCCTTTAAACTCATGATAAAAACGAACATGACGCTTGTTTGGAGGCAAAAAATAATTCAATTCTGCCAGAAAATTAAAGTCAGCAGTTGCCATAATAATACCCTTAATTCAAAACCAAGCCTAACCACCTGTAGGGGCGGGTTTTACTACTATCTTTTTGATTTGACCCCAATGTAACTAAACCCGCCCCGATCGCGTGAGCCACCCCGACAACCGGAACCCTAAGCACCTGTAGGGGCGGATTTTACAACTATCATTTCTTATTTGACCCCAATGTAACTAAACCCGCCCTGATCGCGTGAGCCACCCCGATAACCGGGCGGGTTTAGTTAAGTTATCGGTTTGTTGCTATAAGTTATCTGTCAAACCCGCCCCTACAGATCGTGCTGTATGAAACCCACCCCGAATCTATTAGCGATCGCGTTCTAAATCAAGAAATCAATCCTCGCCCTGCTTGCTGTTGCTGAATCCGATCCAAGCTTCCGGTAGGAATAGATGCAATAAGCTGGCGCGTGTACTCGGTTTGCGGTTCCCGGTAAATACTCTGTGCATCATCGATTTCCTCAATTCTGCCCTTATTCATTACCATTATGCGATCGCTCATAAATTTAACTACACTCAAGTCATGGGAGATAAAGATATAGGTTAAATTCAACTCATCCTTTAACTCACTCTGTAACTCCTTCAGCAAATTCAGCACCTGCGCCTGTACCGACACATCTAGAGCCGAAACCGATTCATCACAGATAATAAACTTAGGCTCAAGTGCTAGCGCCCTGGCGATACAAACCCGTTGGCGTTGTCCCCCCGAAAACTCGTGGGGATAGCGGTTCATCCAGTCGGCGTTTAACCCCACTCGCTCAAACAAATAGGCGGCGCGATCGCGACGAGTTTTGGTGTTATCTCCCCATTTATGAATCACTAACGGTTCCATCACCGCATCCCCAATCTTCATCCGAGGATCAAGCGAACTAAAGGGATTCTGGAAAATAATTTGCATCTTTTGCCGCATTTGCCGCAAGCGCTTGCCTTTAATATGGGTGATATCGGTATTTTCAAAGGTTACTTGACCTCCCATCGGTTCAATTAAACGCAATAATGTGCGAGCCAGGGTAGATTTACCGCAACCCGATTCCCCCACGAGTCCCAATGTTTCGCCTTTGTACACCTTAAAGGACACATCATTGACCGCCATAATATAGCGTTTGGTTTTGCCAAATACGTTGGCTAAAGGAAACCCCACCCGGAGATGTTCAACGGCAAGTAGGACAGAGGGTGACGCCTCAGCAATGGCACGATTATCTCGCTGAACTTTTGCCCCATTTTCCTGCTCAAACGTCGGGGATTTTTCGCGAATTTCTACCTTACCCTCCTCTGTCGTCACCTCCTCCATGAAGTCAGCCACAGTGGGTAAGTATTTTAACTGTTTTTCTAATGTAGGACGACAGGCTAATAATCCTTTGGTATAAGGATGCTGGGGATGAGAGAAAATCTGCCAGACATCGCCACTTTCGACAATATTTCCTCGATACATCACCGCTACACTGTCGGCAATTTCGGCAATCACGCCTAAATCATGGGTGATGAAAATCATCGACATTCCCCGCTGATCCCGTAACTCCCGCAGCAAGTCCAGAATTGCCGCCTGTACGGTAACATCAAGGGCGGTACTGGGTTCATCCGCAATCAGAATCTCCGGATCACAGGCAATTGCCATGGCAATCATCACCCGTTGCAATTGACCCCCGGATAGTTCGTGAGGATAACGCTTGAGCATTTCCTGTTTGCGCTGATTCAGGTACTGGCTAATGGCTCGATCAGTGGAAGCGCTAAAGCGCTCACTACGAACAGCGCGATCGGGATTTTCCTGTTCATACTCCTGCTTAAGTTCCTGATCACTGGGAATCAGCCGCACTTCTTGCAGCCGTGCGATCGCCTGACGTCGTGCTTCACCTTGGGAGATGTCCTGATGCTGTAAAATAGCCTCGATAAGCTGAAACCCGATTGTGTAGACGGGGTTGAGGGAACTCATCGGTTCCTGGAAGATCATCGAAATTTGACCCCCCCGAAATAAGCGTTTTCGTTCCTCACTCAGCGTCAGCAACTCAATAGGTTGAGCGTGATCGGCTTGAGGTTTAAAATAAATCTCCCCCTGAGTAATTTTACCCGGCGTTGACACTAACCCCATCACCGCCAGTGAGGTGACTGACTTCCCCGAACCTGACTCACCGACAATACCCAGGGTTTGCCCCCGTTTCACTTGAAAACTAATCCGATCAACAGCGAGGACTTCCTTTTCATCGGTTTTAAATTTGACTTGCAGGTTGCGAACGTCGAGAACGGTATCAGCCATGACACTCTAAAACGAGAATTAACAGAAATTTTAACAAGCAAATGCTCTATCGTACCGCATCCCCATTGATTCGCGATCGTACTGTGTCAGTTCACTAATGTCACGCCCGTAGCCAGTAGGGTGGGTTAGGCGGAATTTCGATCGAAGCGATAACCATTTAATGCCGTATCCGCCGTAACCCACCAATGTTAACAGGGAAATATATTATTTTATCAATATTTCAGATAATAATCTTAAGTTTTGTTGGTTTCCTGCATTTAAATTTTTCCCACGATGGCGGCGCAGCATAGCTAAAATGCTAGAAGCAATAAGGTGTGCCACCTCCACTACATAGAAATAGATGAAAACAGTATTTACATTAGGACCCGCTAGTAAAAACAAACGCCTGATTACTCAGTTGTCCCGAACCGCTGATCGCTTTCGGTTGAATGTAGCGCATTTAACAGCAGAAGGCTTAAAAACATGGTTAGAACGCTTGGCGGAAATCTTCACCGAACAAGGTAAAACCTTACCCCTAGTTTTAGATTTGCAAGGCGCGAAAATGCGAATTGGCAATTATCCCAGTTGTGACTATCTTCCTGAAAAAGTCGGATTATTTTTCGGTCAATCCTCTGATGATATCACACAATTGCCCATTCCCGACAAAAACTTATTTCACGCCTTAAGTATTGGTGATATTCTTTCGCTCAATGATGCCCGAATTAAACTCGAAGTTATCGCGATTCAGCCTAAAAGTGCAACGGCTAAAGTTTTAACCAATGGCGGATTAAGTTCCTATAAAGGAATTAATCGTGTTGATCATCCTGTACCGTTTACCCAATTAAACCAACACGATCAGAGGGCGGTTGAGTTGGGGTTAAGTTATCCCTTTGTTCAATTTGCCTGTTCTTTTGTCTTAGATGGTAAAGAGGTAACACCGATTCGCCAGCAAATAGGCGATCGCTATTTAATTGCCAAAATTGAACGCCCTGAAGCCATGCATCATCTCAGCCAACTGGATCAGGGGTTTGATGAATTGTGGTTCTGTCGCGGCGATTTAGGGGCGCAGGCGGGATTGAAGGCGTTAGGACAATTGCAAGCCAAGTTTATTGCTCAGTTTCCGCAATTATCCAGCCCCAAGTTTCTGGCGGGTCAAGTGTTGGAATATATGACGCATTTTCCCCAACCGACTCGGAGTGAAGTGGTGCATTTATATGATATTCAACAAGCGGGATTTGATGGAATTGTACTTTCAGATGAAACCGCTATTGGACAATATCCCGTACAAGTTGCTGAGTTTTTAGAACAACTTTAAGCTGTTCGGCATTTAAACCTTAATATCAATACAGCAGTTTGCTCTGCTATGCGGTACATTGTCGATCCCCCTAAATCCCCGTGCAATAAAAGCGAAGCATCCGCTGGTCTCCCCCTTGGAAGAAAACGCGAAGCATCTGCTGGTCTCCCCCTTTTTAAGGGGGACGGAAGGGGGATCTATTCGGGGGACGGAAGGGGGATCTGAAGGAGGACTTTGATCTACTGTACTTTATTACAGCGCAATCCTTGCCGTAGTGCGTTAAGCGAAGCCATGCCGCAGGCTTTGCATCTTGCTCGCTACATCAAGCATCTTGCTCGCTACATCAAGCATCTTGCTCGCTACTAATACCCAATTTAAATGCATGACAGCTTATGATCAATCATAAACCACAAGATTTCTTGCAGCAGCCCCTAGATAAATGTCACTGACTGGTATGCTGGTGAGTTTCGGCTTCGCTCAACCCACCCTACGTTTTTTACCAAGGACAAATAACAAATAACATAAGACATAAGACATTATCGCATCCGATGCTGACAACGTTTGAGATAATGTTGTGCCACCCTATCCCCTGGATTAACCTGCAAACATTGGCTAAACGCTTGAGCCGCATCTGAAAGGCGATCGCGATAATATAACATTAGCCCTTGCTCAAACGCCGTTTTCGTTGCTAGCTTGGCTTTTCGTATCTCCGGCGGATCAGCATCAAAGACTTCATAAACGGTTACTTTTTTGGCTTTCCCTTTCACATTCACCTTATCCACAAGGCGCATCCCATAGTCACCGGAATTCGACAACTTTAAGAATGTATGGTGCGAGATTAATAGCCGGACTTGATAAATTTTAGTTAACTCTTCCAGGCGGGCGGCTAAATTCACCGCATCACTAATCACCGTACTGTCCATACGGGAAAATCCGCCCACGGTTCCCAACATTAATTCTCCGGTATTGATTCCTATACCAATCTCAATGGGTGCATAGTTATAATTAGCCCGATGTTGGTTATATAAAGCCAGCCGTTCAAACATGGCAATTCCCGCCTGCACCGCTTCATCGGCATTGCCACTAAACAGCGCCATGATTTCATCGCCAATATATTTATCGACAAAGCCATTATATTCCCGAATGGCTGGTTCCATGCGACTTAAGAAGGCATTGATAAAGTTAAAATTTTCACTCGGATTCATCTGTTCTGACAGTGCTGTAAAGTTGCGAATATCGGCAAAGAGAACAGACATTTCCTGTTGAACGTGATCCCCCAGTTGCACATCCACAATACTTTTTTTCTGTAAAAATTGGAGAAATTGACTAGGAACAAACCGTTCGTAGGCTTGATTGAGTTGAAATAACTCACGAGTAAACGCTTCCCGTTCCGCTTCCGCTTTTTTGCGATCGCGGATATCTTGAAAGGCAACCATCCCATAAGCCACTTCCCCCTGTTCCTCATAGATGGGAGTCCCCCACACCTCAATCGGGATAACCTGATCCCCTCGGTGAATTTCAATATCATCAACGGTAGACGTTTTTCCCTGCAATGCCATAAAAATAGGCATTTGGTTGGTGGGATAGAGTTGATCCGTTCCTGTGCGATAGGCTTGATACAACTCAGCTAATTCTTCAACGGTAACAGCATCTACAATACCTTTGCCCAAAATCTGTTTAGCCGCTTCATTAGCATAGTAGGGTTTGCCCTTAGCATCGAGGATAAAAATTCCCACAGGTACGGCTTCTAAAAATTGCATCAATCTCCGCTCACTTTCCCGCACCGCTGCGTAAAGTTGGGCATTTTCTTTGGCAATTGTCGATAAACGTAGATGAGTTTTAATCCTGACTAAAAGTTTGTATTTGGCAATCGGTTTCGTCAAATAATCATTCACGCCTACACTAAAGCCTGCCACTAAGTCATTCACTTGCTCGTTTGCAGTCAACATTAACACGGGCAGTTCAGTAGGGGGATAGAATTCACGCAGTTTTTTACAAACATCATACCCAGTCATGCGGGGCATGATCGCATCAAGTAAAATCAAGTCAGGCTGAAAACCATTGTTAATGATATCTAACGCTTCCCTACCATTGGCGGCTTGGGCAAGTTGATAATTTTCTAAGGATAAATAGTTGACGAGTATCTGGCGATTCACTGTATCATCATCAACGATTAAAATTTTAAACGGGTTGATTAAAGGTTCGTCATTCTGGAGATTGGGGTGTTGTTTTAGGGTTAAGCTAGGTTGATCAAGGGTTAGTAATAGAGGACAAGACGTACCGACACTAGGAGGTTGACTCACAAAGGAATTGGCACTGTAAACTGTCTTAGGTATTGTCACGATTGACTCAATCGGATCGGGCTTAACGTCTGGAATTTGTCCGTCAAAAATTGGCAACGTAAACGTAAACTGAGAGCCGACGCCTAAGGTTGATTGCACCTCAATCGTTCCCCCATGCAACTCCACTAGCTTTTTCGTCAGGGCTAACCCTAACCCTGTACCGCCATACTGATGCCCTAGAAAACTCTGCCCTTGTTCAAAGGATTCAAAAATACGGTTTAATTGAGACTTGGGGATGCCAATTCCTGTGTCAGAGACAGTAATGGCTAGCATTTTGAATGTTGACCCTTCACTGGCTTCTAGGACATGGTTTGTAGGGGCAGATTTAGGGACTTTGTTGTCGCTATTAATAGTAACGTTTGTACAAACCCCGTCCTGACTGGATGTTGACATTTCACTTTGTTCTAGGACAGGGTTTTGATCCTTCACGTCGTTTATAGGGAACCGGGTTGGTAGAGGCGGGTTGATAAAATTTGCGCCATCGGTTGACGATACCGTTGATTCCAAAACCACGCTGACTACTCCTTCGCTGCGCTCAAGGACATGGTTTTGAGTTAACTCTTTAAACTCTCCCTTGCTCCACTGTACTGCTGCACCTCTACCCTCTAATGTCTGCCTTGAGCTTACCAATTGAGCCGAAATTTTCACCGTTCCTTTATCAGTAAACTTAATCCCATTGTCCACTAAGTTTTGCAAAATCTGCTGCACCCGATTTTCATCCGCATAAGCGATAGGTAAGTCCGGAGAAATGGCATTAATCAGTTGTAACTCTTTATCACCAATTAGTGGATAACTGAGTCGGAGAACTACCTCCGTTATTTCTCGTACTCCCACGGGCTGTTGCTGGAGTTGAATGTCTTGGTGTCTGAGTTTGGCAAAATCGAGAATGTCATTGACTAAGTTGGATAAGCGTCGCCCTGTGGCGATAATTGTACCTAAATTGATCCGGGTTTGTAAGGGTAACTCTCCGGTAGCACCATCGATTAACGATTCAGCAATGCCGACAATGCCATAGAGAGGAGTACGGAGTTGGTGGGAGGTATTAGCTATAAACTCATCTTTGAGCTTATCTAGGCGCTGCCAAGCGGCATTTTGATGGTCTTTGAATTCCAGTTCTTGGGTAAAATGCATCCGTTCTGCTTCGGCTTTTTTGCGATCGGTGATATCGTTAAGAACGGCAATGGCATAAATAATTTCACCCTGTTCATCAAGGATAGGCTTGCTCCAAGTCTCAATCGGAATAATCTGGTCGTCTTGGTGAATTTCAATATTATGTACAATAGATCGTTGTCCCTGTAAAGCTCGAACAATCGGTAACTCTTCGGTCGGATAAAATTGATCGGTTCCGGCGATATACCAGTGATGAACCGCACAAAAATTATCCGCGATCGCGTCTGGGGTAAACGCCCCTCCGATAAACTGTTGTGCCTTATCGTTGGTATAATGGAATCTGCCTTGAGCATCAACGACTACGATAGCAACGGGAACGGTTTCTAAGATTTGAGCTAATTGCCTTTCACTTTTTGCCAATGCCTCATTTAAGCGGTTCATCTGCTCATTCTGATCTTTGAGAGTGGCAAATGATTGGTTTAATTGAGCCGCCATTTGATTAAATGCGGCGCTGAGACTACCCAGTTCAGCATTGCGAGGAACCTCAATTTTTTGCTCCCATTCCCCATTAGCAATAGCATTGGCAGCTTGATTTAAGCGCTGGATGGGTTGAATGATCCAGTGGGCGGTACTAATACCAACTCCCGTGGCGATGATTAGGGCAACCAGACAGAGTAGGATAGTTGATTTGGTATTATTATGAATGTGATCCAAGAAGTCAGCTTCAGGGAAAACCACGACAATTAACCAGTCTAATCCGTGGCTATTTTGTAAGGGCATGACTTGTAAAAATTGGCGCCGTCCTTGACGATTAAATTCTAGGCGCTGGGACTCTTTAATCGCCTTGAAGTCACCAAACTGTTGCGTTAAATAGTTGGCGCTGGCTTGAATTAAGGGATCATGACTTTGGCTGGCTTTTAACCGAGTAATTTGATTGGGGTTATGTTGAAAGGGCGGTTCCGGAATGGATGTGGCGACTAATAATCCAGAACGTTCCATAATAAACAGGCGTCCGGATTTACCGATTTTTAGCGTTTGCAGGAAATCGTTAATCGTGGAAAGACGCAGGGTTGTGTTTAAGACACCCTGAACCTGCTGATTGCTGTCGTAAACGGGTTGAACGGCGCTGATTAGCAACGTGCGATCGCCTTCGCCAAAATGGGGGAAAATATCACTCCAGGTGGGTTTACCCGCTTGCAAGGCGGCTTTATACCAAGGGCGCAGGCGGGGGTCGTAGTTTTTGTTACTCTCTAAAAAGGTCTTGCGATCGCCTTCACTGTGGGTGCTATAAGTATAGAAGTCAAAATCTGTCCCAGGATTTGCTTGGATAATCACCAATTGATCCCGATTTCGTCGTCCCGCCGCAATCAGTCCTCGCTGTTCATTCGCCACACCAACATAACTCACAGAATCAAATCGTTGCACTTGTCGCCACAAATGCTGTTCCCAGGGTTGCAAAGTGTCTAGAGTCAAGCTTCCCAGATAAATCGCATCTTGATTACTCTGATTAATTTGATGAGGAATGGCTAAATATCTCTCTAATTGATCCTCAATATGAACCGTAATTTCATCTTGTAATTGAGTCGATACCTCATTCACCGCCCGCTTTCCGTGACGAAAGGATAACCAGCCAATTACGCCGACTGTAGCAAAAATTTGCACCAGAAAGGGGACTACGAATACCGTTCGTAGAGGCACATTCGTTAAACCGTTGTCAATTAGGCGCTTGAGAGATCGCATTGACATGAGAGTCGCTTGGAGATCGCTAAAGTTAAGGAAATAAACCCTACATATTTAAAGCAGAATCTAGTCCTTTTTTATGCAGTTCAACCCAAATTAGCGATGCACCCAATCTATTCAATCGATAAACGAGTTAAATAGGTTTAGGGGAAAACTCAAAAAAGATGTTTAAATGAGTATGGTTTTGCGAAAAGTCGGCACAGTATTCGCTCGATTTTCACGGTGAACGTTTCCCACCCAATCTCTTTCACCAGAAAGCGTTACAGTTAAACCGTTTCGACTTTTGTCAGGAGACGTATTGCATCTGTACATGCCAGATAGCGATACTAAACAGAACTGACAAATTCAATCCTTTTGCCTCTCTAGCTCAAAGCCATTATTGTGTTATACTAGCGTATTACTTGTATTACAGTATTTTTATAATATGCTAATTCGCTCATAGCAGCAACTCTCTACCGGTAGAGTGTCGATGAGAAAGTGAGCAGGGGATGGGGTGATGGGGAGATGGGGGAGCAGAGGAAGCAGGGGAAGCTGTAGAGGCGGGTTTTCCCTAAGGGAAAGGTTTTCACCCTGATGTGACTCAATGTAATCAGTGTCACTAAGCTCTCACTTCCCTACCCCACTCTCTCCAATAAATCTGTGAAATCAGTGTTTTGACAAATGACAATCCCCACCCTTAACTTTTATTGGGTCTAAGCTGTTCGGCATTTAAACCTTAATATCAATAATGGCGAAATCCTTGCCGTAGTGCGTTTAGCGAAGCCATGCCGCAGGCTTTGCATCTTGCTCGCTACTAAGTAGAGACGCGCCATGGCGCGTCTGGAACAATGGTGCCGAAAGTCCTAATCGATGTGTCTACTGCTATATATTAAGTTATGTGCATAGACCTCAAACCCTTACATAAACAAATGACGAATGACAATCTCAGCCGTTCACTTTTATTGTCCCTACCTACTTAATACCCAATTTAAATGCATGACAGCTTACCTACTTACTTATTGCTGTTGACAACGGTTGAGATAGATGTTCGCCACTTGATCTTGTGGATTGACCCGCAGCACCTCAGCAAAACGTTTTTTCGCCTCAGCAAACGCCTTCATGTTATAAAAATACCAGGCTTCGGTAAAGGTTTGTAACGTGGCTAATTTAGCGGCTTTAATCTCAGGTAAATCGGCATCAAACACTTCATAAACAGTGACTAATTCCGATTTTCCCTTCACCTTCACTTTATCAATTAGGCGAATCGCATAATTAGTCGGCTCAGATAAACGGGAAAAAGTATAATGAGAAATTAATAAGGGGACTTGATAATATTTGGTTAACCCTTCAATGCGAGAGGCTAAATTCACCGCATCACTAATCACCGTGCTATCCATGCGCGAGACTCCACCAATGGTTCCTAGCATTAACCCTCCCGTATTAATCCCAATCCCAATCCGGATAGGAGGATAGCCAGAATTCTGTCGATGTTGATTATAGATCCTCAGTTGTTGTAGCATAGCAATTCCCGCCTTAACTGCATCATCAGCCTGACCACTAAACAATGCCATAATTGCATCACCAATATATTTATCAATAAAGCCATTATGGTCAGTAATTGCTGGCTCCATGCGCGACAAATAAGCATTAATAAACTTAAAATTGTCCTCCGGCGTCAGCGTTTCTGATAGGGTGGTGAAGGAGCGAATATCCGAAAATAGGATCGACATTTTCTGTTGGACATTATCACCCAACTGGACATCGACAATACTATCCTTATTCAAAAAATGGAGAAACTGACGCGGAACAAACCGTTCATACGCCTGATTCAGTTCTGCCAAACTGCTATAGAAACGGGCATTTTCAATCGAGGTAGCAGCTTGCGCGGATAGGAGACGCAACAGTTCCAATCGGCTAGCCGTAAATGCTCCCGTCGTCAAATTATTTTCTAAATAGACAATGCCGCTGAGTTTTCCTTGATTAATCAACGGCGCACAGAGAATTGACTTCGGTTGATAAGTTTGAATATAGGAATCTTGCCTAAATTGTTCCTCATTTAGGGCATCATTTAACACCACAATATCTTGAGTTCGCGCTACATAATTAATGATGGCGACGGATAGCACTTGCGTCTCTTCCAAGTCAGTCGATTGCAAGACTTGAATTTGATTGCACTCTGCACAAGGTTGGGTCAGCGTATTCACCTGTCCCTCGGCTTCAATTCGTAGTTTTCCTTTCGTCTCTAAAATCAGAAACCCTTTTTGCGCTCCCGCATTTTCAATCAAAATCTTCATCAACGCCGCCAGTAATTTATCCAAGACAATCTCACCAGAAATCGCTTGCGCCGCTTTCATAACGCTATTTAAGTCAAGATACTCTGACGAATTTTTGCCATTTTGGGTGGTTGTAGTCAGGGTTGCAGGTTTTTGTAATAGTCCCCCAGACTCATTGTTATTCACATGAGTTAAAAGCCATTGGGGATGGGTGGCTTTTAACTGTTTAACTTTCGCCATTGCTCCCCATCGGGTATAAACGTAATAAGCTTTTTGTAAATAGGCTTGGGCAATTTCTTCTCGACCTAATTGTTGATAGAACTTGCTGGCTCGTTCATAAGCTAGGGCTTCGTCTTGAAGATAACCCTGTTTTTTAGCACCTTGAATCGCCCGATCATAATACTCCATCGCTTGCAGAATTTTGCCCCGTAATCCCGCCCGTTCCGCCTCCACTAAGTCATATTTATGCCGAAAGTTACAAGGAGCATAGTCTGCCCATGTTTGCATTATTTTTTGTTGTCTGGCTATTTTGTTGAGATAGCGTCTGCGTTTACGGGGACTGGCTGAATGGCACAGAGACAACAGGACTAAAGAGGAATAGAAATTGGTTAAAACACTATTTAATAAGCCATTCACACTTCCCTGATACTCATCAGCCAGCCCAACCAGTCTTTCCGCTTCTGGTTCATCGCCAAATAAGTAAGCCAGAAATAACTTCGCCCAATAAACAGACAAAATTGAAATCTGATTCTTTGCTGCTAATAAATCAGGAAGAAGGCGATCAAAAACTGTCCAGTCTAACGTCGGATAATGGTCAGCCTCAATTAAGCATAAGGATAAATTCCGCCAAATTGTGATATACCCAATCTGATAATCTTGTTTAAACTGCCGATTCAGTTCCAGATGTTGAGCTTGTTTGGATTCAACCTCAGTTAAGGAGAGTCCGACGAAAAATGAATAAGTACAATAGTTTACCGTACAGTGACAAGCATATTCAATATCACCATTTTCAATTGCCGTTTGAATCGTATCGAGTAATGGATTTAAGGTGTTTATAGCTGGCTCTTTCCAAGGTCGGACAAAGGCATTAAATTGCTGATAGACTTTGGCTTGTACGTCTTTGGCAGGAAAAAGGTCTAATAATTTCAACGCTAACTGACCAAAGCAATAGCCTTGATCAATGGTTTCTTGTTGACCACATAACAGCAAACTATAAACGCTATAGGCGTAAGCGGCGAGGGAGGAATTTCCATGGCGAATACAGAGATTCACCATGGTTAAAATTAGCGACGGTAAGAGTGAGGGTTTAGCAATATAAGCGGGTGCCATCACAGACATTAAAATTCGCAACGCCGCTAATTGAGTGGGTTCAGTCATTTCTGGCAAATCCACTAACGCCTCAACGGTTTGATAAACCGGAGGTGTTTCAGTTAGCGGTATGTCTAATAGGTTTAACACCTGCTGTGCGGTTTGGATAGCGGACAGCATTTTATTTTGAGAACTATCAAATAAAATTTGCAGTTCATAAACCTTGACTTTATCCATTAAGGTTTGCGCCCGATTTAGCACCTCATCGGTTAAAGTTTGGGCGGCGGCAAAATCGGTCAATAAATAGGCGACTTCGATGGCTTCTAGAACCAAGTTTAGGGTCAAGTCATACTGCACCTGCCAACTCTCTGACGGAAGCAGTTCGCGACCGATGGTTAAGTATTTTCTCGCCGGTTCATAAGCAGTTGCGGCTTTGGCTTTCTCACCTGCCCAAAGATTTAATTGAGCTAATTCATGCCGTTCTTCAGGGGATGCGATTAACTCAATACTCATATTCAGATGGTTAACAATATCAAACAGAGAGTTTGATACCTGGTCGGCTGGCGTATTTTTCAGTAATAATTGACCGACAGTCCGATGAACCGCTTGGCATTGTTCCTCAGGAATCAGAGAATAAGCGGCTTGCTGAATGCGGTCGTGGACAAATTGGTATTGAATGGTTAAGGTTTGAGTTTCTATATGTGTCTTAGACAAGACGGAATTTAAGGTGCTTCCTTGATGTTGACCCAATAAAGTTTGAGTCATATCTGCTTGACTGATTAACTTATAGTCTTCCCCCAAAGGAACAATTAACCCTTCAACGATCGCCTGCCATAATTGCACCGCTGTTTCGGACAGGGATTCGCCTAAAACTAGGGCTAAGGGTTTGAGTTCAAAGGAATTCCCCAAACAAGCGGCAAACTGTAAGACCTGTTGTACCTGGGAGGGTAATGTTTTAATCTTATCTGCCAAAATAGCGACAACATTATCGGTAAAGTTTTGGGCTTGTATTTGGGCTAAATCCCAGTTCCACGCTCCCTGTTGAGAATTAAAATTGAGCAGATTTTGTTGATACAAGTATTTGATAAATTCATTAATAAAGAACGGATTGCCTCCAGTTTTAATCTGGACTAATTTAGCCAAAGGCTGGGCATGATCAGGGGAACATTTGAGCGTTTCTGCCACTAATTGAATAATGCTGATTAATCCCAAGGGTGCTAAAACCATCTCATGAATAATGGTTCCGCTGGCGCGAATGGTCTCGAATGTGAATCGTAAGGGATGGGAAACTGTCACTTCATTATCCCGATAAGCGCCAATCAGAAACATCCCGCCGATATGAGACTCAGCCTCACCCTGATCTGAGGAGTTCATCAACCATTCGATAAGTTTCAACGAAGCACTATCTGCCCACTGCAAATCATCCAGAAAAATTACTAATGGATGTTCAGGTTTAGCAAAAACTTGGATAAAGTTGTGCAGAACGAACTTAAAGCGATTTTTCGATTCTGTGGGAGGTAACTTAGGAACTGGAACAGGTTTGCCGACAATCAGTTCAACTTCAGGAATGACATCAATAATGATTTGAGCATTCCCCCCCAATGCTGCTAAGAGGTGGTTGCGCCACTGGGTTAGTTGGAGGGTGGTTTCTGTTAACAACTGCTTGATTAATTCTCGAAAAGCCTGAATCACGGCTGAGTAAGGAATATCCCGTTGATATTGGTCAAATTTGCCGCGAATAAAATAGCCCCGCCGTTGAGTAATGGGTTTATATAATTCCTGGACTAGCGCTGACTTCCCTATACCGGAATATCCAGATACAACCATCATCTCCTTGGGGGAGTTTCGAGTGTGTAGGGGCGGGTTTAGGGAATTTTGTGTCGCCGTTGACGATAACTTTTGTTCAAAACCAGCCCTGATTGAGTTTGGCGTTGGGTCTAGGAATAAAGTACATCCAGTAATGCGAATAAAGGTGTCCAGTAGGATTTTAATTTCCCGTTCTCTACCATACAGTTTCTGGGGAATTTGAAATTGCTCAGAAATATCTTGGCGACCGAGGGAAAATTGAACAATTTTCCCCTTTGTTTCTAATTGCATTAAACAAATGGTTAAATCAGATTTTAGTCCCCAGGCACTTTGATAGCGGTCTTCGGCATTTTTTGCCAATAATTTCATTACTATAGCAGAGAGGGCTGGCGGAATCTGCGGATTAATTTGGTGAGGCGGAATCGGTTCTTTAGCCAGATGAGAATGGACTAATTCTAGGGGATCTTCGGTTTCAAAGGGAAGGTGATGGGTGAGTAATTCATAGAACGTAACCCCTAATGAATAAAAATCAGTCCGATAATCCAGCGCCCGGTTCATTCTCCCGGTTTGTTCCGGTGACATATAGGCTAATGTGCCTTCTAAGACGGAGGGATTTTTCAGAGTCGGGTCTTCTCGTGATAAAACGGTAGCAATGCCAAAGTCAATGATTTTCAGTTGTCCGGTTTCAGGATTGAAAACAATATTGGCAGGGTTGATATCTTTGTGAATAATATGGGCAGCATGAATTCTGCCTAAGCTTTCTGTATTGCGAATGGCGATACTCAAGAATTCTTTGAGCGTAAATCCCCGTTCCTGGAGTAAGAGTTTTAATGAGGAACCGCCAAAATCTTCAAAGATAATCACCAAGGTGGTTTGATGGGGTTCTAAGCTATAAGCCTGAACCACACCGCCAAAGTTGAGGGAGCGCGTGATTTGATATTCTTGTTGATAGCGGTTAATTTCTGCGAGCGTAGGATAATCTTGTTTAAGAACTTTGAGGATCACCGACTGCTGATCCGATTCTCGGATACCGCGATAGACGAGAGAGTTACTACTTTCATAGATTTGGGCAAGAACCCGACAGCCAGCAACGGTAACCATAGGGGTAGATGGGGGAAACACTGAGAGGATTACTCAAAGTTGATAGCCGATCACAAACAGAAGTTAGCGATGACATTTTTCTATAGTAATGGCATAAAATTCTCAACGAATAGTACCATTGAAGCGCGGGGCGGGTTTAGTCACATTTGGGTGCAACTGAAAAGATAGTCGTGAAAGTGAGCCCCTACACAGATTATTTTTACTCTTTTATGCTTGTACCCAACTTACGGCAACAGACGAGATCCGGCGGGACATTGAATCTCTGTAGAATCGGCTGAAGGTGGAATTGGCATTGGTGGGGGTGAGGTAGCGGGTTGTTCACTCTGACAAATTCCAGAGACGGTTGTCTCAAACCCATCAACGGTAGTGACAAATACTGCACCAATATAGCTGGGAAGTCCCTCATCTTTGGGATATGCCGTAATCGCGACACTCTCAGCGCGATCGCCTGATGGCATGATTTGGTATGTATATAAGGACGTTTCTAGATTTGTGGCAATTTCTAGCTGTTCGAGGGTATTGGCAAATTGACGATTTTCGAGATAATACACCTGCTGGGCGCGATTCAAGAGGCTGATATACTGCATCGGAATCGCTTGGCTGGATCGGTTGGCGGTGGTTTCCAACTCAATCACAGAAATATCTTCGGGTACTGTGGTATCATCCGATGTCTTTGCCAAGAGTAACGCCGTATCACTAAACGCCGTGGGTCGAGGTTGTCCCGGCGTAACATCTTTAAATTCTAAGCGCAGCTTCCCCTCTGGGGTTAATTCAAAAATGGTCAAGGCGATTTGATCCGGGGTGAGTGCCATATCCAGGTGCATCGGTTGAGTCGCCGTCTGAATTTGATACTCGACTGGGATTGCCACAGCCGACCCATCTTGAGCGGGTAAGATAAAAAATAATTGGTTATCAGAGGCAAAAATTAACTGGATTGATTCCCCAGACGCCGGATCAGTGGCTTGCCATTCTCCGATTAATTGCTGGGTAATCACATCAGGTTGCGATCGCATCTCAGATGCAGGGGAGGGATTATCCGGTTCAGATTGCGCTTGCGAAGGGACACCACTACAGACAAGCAGGGCGAAAAGAACGAATATCAAACGCGATCGGCACAACGTAAACAATAGAGAAACAGGATTCATCATAGCCATCCAACCCAGCTAACTGATTGGATTTTAACAATGACGAATGACAAATGACGAATGACGAATGACCTTACGTCGCTACCCACCCCGAAAACACCCAGCCACCATTCGCCAGTCGTACCCAGTTCCCCGCCGTCTGATCCGTGGTAATCGCAGCGCCATCGGCTACAGTATCCACCACCCGATACCCTAAACCGGGACCCGATCGCACATTCAAGGGACTCCCATTCGTCGTCACCACGGCGGTATCCCTTGCTGGAGTTCCACCGCCACCTTCACCGACGATCCAGCGAGAGGAAACCCAGTTGCCATTCGCCAGTTGAGACCAGCCACTAACATTACGACCACTGAGGCTAACTGTTCGGTTATCGGCTACCGTACCCACCACACGATACCCCAAACCGGGACCCGATCGCACGTTGAGGGGATTGTTATTGGTATTAACCACGGCTGTATTCGTCACCGGAGTCGCACCTCCCCCATCCCCATCCTCGCCATATAAGGCGGTTAACGTCGTCGGTCCAGCAATCCCATCCGGCGTCAATCCCTCAGACGCCTGAACCGTTCTCACAGCCGCTTCGGTGAGGCGACCATAATAGCCAGTGACGGGTCCGTTATAAACCCCAACCTCTTGTAATCGATTTTGCAGATTGGTTACCGCTGTCCCCGTACTACCAGGGCGCAAGACAGCGGAGGATGGAACAGTACTACCACCATTCTCACCTTGTACCCAGCGAGAAGCGACCCAGTTGCCATTGCTGAGTTGAGACCAGCCATCGGCATCAAGACCACTGAGATTAATGGTAGTGCCATTGGCAAGAGTGCTAACCACGCCATACCCTAAACCGGGACCCGATCGCACATTTAGGGGACTACCATTCGTATCAACCACCGCCGCCCAAGCGCTACTGGTTACGCTTAAGGAAGACAGTGCGATCGCTAACGCCAATCCCCGAATCCAGGCTAAACTCGGTGGTTTCCAGTCAACCTCTGACTCGAAAACAGACCCATCAGCACTGAACTGGGACTGGGGAATCTTATCATCGGCTTGGGCGGAGAAATGGGTATAGGCTAGGGTTTCCATCAGAATACCTCACTGTTCGTTTATCGCAGTGATGAACCTTAACCGTAGACAAGACAGATTCAATACCCGGATTAATTCCCCATTTACCTGCAACAGAAGATAGTTTGGGGTGGCGAAACGACGACGGCTGGGTTCATCTAATTTTAGAATTTTCTTTTCTAATAACATTATTAGAGATAATGAAGCGGACTAACGTCCCTCAAAAGAAAGGTTTAAGGAAGTAGGTGGGGACAATTAAAGTTAACGGTGGAGAACTCGCTGTCGCGAGAAGCAAGCTACGTCATTCGTCATTCGTCATTTGTCATTTGTCATGCATTTAAATTGGGTATTAGTAGCGAGCAAGATGCAAAGCCTGCGGCATGGCTTCGCTAAAGCCTGCGGCATGGCTTCGCTAAACGCACTACAAGGCTTTCGCCGTTATTGATATTAAGGTTTAAATGCCGAACA